>JAKSBK010000428.1 GCA_022361155.1 Pseudomonadota bacterium | reverse complement strand
CTCGAGCGTCTCCCCCGCCCTGTTGTCAGGCGCGAAGGCTCATGGCACGCTCGCAGAACCTCGTCGGCGTCACCGGAACCCAATCCTCGCGTGGTCAACGCCGGTCAGTGCGGCTTGCTGCGGCTTGCTGCGGCTTGCGGCTTGCGGCTTGCGGCTTGCGGCTTGGAGCCGGGCGTTGACACGTGCGCAGCGCCAGCGGATCACGGCCGGAAACTTACGCCCCGGCGATGTGACCGCGCTGCGGAAGTTCATCTGCCTCACGCAAGAGCAGTTCGCCGAGGCGCTTGGCATCAGTGTCCACACCCTTCGCAACTGGGAACAAGACCGCGTCACACCTGACGGTCCGGGGCTTGCGCTCCTCCGGACCGCAGCACGCCACCCTCGCACGATTCGCGAGAGCTGAATGTCTGCGAGTGAAACCGCCATCAGACCACAACATGGATATGCGCGACGAGTACGACTTCACCCGGGGTGCACGAGGGAAGTACGCCAAGCGCTTCGCCCAAGGCTCCAACGTCGTGGTGCTTGATTGATCCAGATGTCGCGAAGCGCTTCAAAACGAGCGAGGCGGTAAACGAGGCGCTCCGACGGATCGCAAAAAGCGACGGAGGAGCCGGCGCGGGCACGTAGTCCGGAGCCCGTCAGTGCGCGCTGGATGCAGTATGAAGGCCCGCCCGGTGCCTACTCCAGAGAGCTCACACGCGAGGAATTCGAACGGGCACTGACACGTACGCAGCGAGAACTCCGCTGCGTCAGAAGGTACGCGTAACTGCAGCACCAGCGCCCCGATGAGAAAGAAAGAGCTTGAAGTCCACCTTCTCCTCCTGAGGAAGGTGCCGGTTCATGAAGTGCGCATTGTATAGATTGATCGCCCGCAGAAGCTTTGTATTGGCATGGCCTATCATGAAAGCTCCCGCTAGCACCGCGGCCATGCCCCCAAACACCGATCCATACGCAACGCCTTGAATCGTACCGGACTGCGCTGAAGATGAAATCACTATGCCAGACACCTCAGCCACGAATCCGATAGTGAGCGTCGCCCACCCAGCTTTCCTCCAAGCGGCCGAGCTCTCAGCCTGCTGCAAAGCCTCCGGCGCTTCCCGAAAAAGAGTACCTACATTCCCGCCGAAGAACCCCAACTCGAGCTCCCTGCCGTTCTGATGCAGGGTCACTCCGTTCCAGCCACCAAAACCACTTATGTACATCAACTTGTGCTTGAGCTCGACGACGGGGTTCGGCGCAGCGGCTTGTGGCCGCGCATGAACGGGCTGCGCAGGGACAGGCTGCGCAGGGACAGGCTGTGCGTGGACCTGCGTCGACAATGCAGTACTCACCACAACAGCCAAGAGGACCAAAACGAACTTCGACATACAAGACCTCTCTGGCCAAGGCTGCGGAGTCTCTACTCGGCAGCGCATGACGTGCGCTACCCCGACCCGGAGCATACCCCGACTCCGTGCCCTCACGGGTTCCGAGGCAGCTCCTCGCCCGCGGCCGCAGGCGATCCCTGCCTCGCGTACCGCTCGACGCAGCCAAGTTACCCGATCGTGAAAGCTTGCTGGAGGCACAATCTCGAGCACCGAACCGACCCAGGGATGTTCAATCCTGAACCCGGTGTGGCCAGGGCCACGCAATCACAGAGGTAAGCGGAGAGCGGGGGTGCGGAGTGCAGCGCATGTGCAGTAGATTCCTAGCGTTTCTGCCGCCACCGCGGGCGTGCGTGACACACGGCGGGAGGGGCATAGTGCTGTTATCGTGGACGCGAGACGGACAGCGCTGCCTGCGCGAAACCAGTCCGCACCGGGACCCCGCATCCCCTGCAGGGTTCTCACCAGTTGAATATGAGTGACTACCCGTCCGTCCCTCTTGGCGTCGCTCTGTGGCCCTTCAAGTTGGCAGAGCCAGGAAGGTAGGGCAGTGAGAACAGCAACGATGTTCCTATGCGCCCTTGCAGCAGCGTCGGCTGTGACGAACGCCAGTGCAGCTCAGTGCACCCTAACGGGTGGTACCCCTCCGATCAGCATCTTTAGCACCACCGGAAGTCCTTCGCTGGATCGCGCTTTCAATCACGAGGCAGAGCGCCTCTCTCGCACGTTCGGCGTCACTCCGCGCCTGGGGGTCCTCGACGACCGCATGGCCAGCAACGCTGTTGCCTTCTGCGGAATGGGACCCTTCGGAACGGTGGCGTTCGGGCTTCGTCTCCTGCACGAGGAGCTGTGGCGCATGGACCGTGGCCCTGCAGCCATTGCCGGAGTCCTCGCGCACGCCGACCCCACCTGAGTTGGCGTCCGCCGGCGTGCGCCGGCACTTTCGCCACCACCGGTAGCGTAAGTATGCGAAATGAGCTGCGGTGGTGTCCGGCATGCTTGGTGCGTCGTGCGAAGCATGACGCAACCACGCTACATCGTCCCTGGAATGACCGTGATGGTCACGCGCCGCACGCTGCGCCGCACCCACCTGTTTCGTCCAGACACCGAGCTGACCGAGCTCTACCGGTATTGCCTGGCCGTTAGCGCGCAGCGGCACGGGATACGTTTGCACGCGGCGATCCTGATGTCAT
>JAKSBK010000427.1 GCA_022361155.1 Pseudomonadota bacterium | reverse complement strand
GTCCGAGTGGAAGAAGTAGTCCGGGCGCTTCACGGTCCACGATCGCCTGCCGAGATCTTGGGGAGCCACGCATAGCCCGGGCCATTGGTTGAAACAGCGCACCGCACCCGCAGCAACCGGATTCGCGGCGACGTATGCAGCTCGTTCCACCACGGCAAAGGAGTTCTTCAGATGCACCACTGACGGCTCACTGCCGTCCCAGAGGATGCCTTCCCAATCACGATGCTCCTACATGCATAGCGCGACATAGCGATGAAAGTCTCGCAAGAAGTCGCGCATCGCTCCTCGCACGTCCGTCACCACCAGATGTTCGTGCGTCGAAAGCAGCGTGAAGCTATGTACTTCGACACCGTGTTGTTCGCTCGCTACGGAAGCTATGTACTTCGACACCGTGTTGTTCGCTCGCTACGGCCAGACAGTACAAGTAGATGCGGTTCACCTCCTCGTCCGGTCGGAACAAGTAGTGACGTCGAACAACGCGACGCGTGACAAGGTAGGTTGAACCTGGCAGGTACTGGCGCGGCGCAGTCATGCCAGGGTGAGACGCAACTCCCGTTCCGCCACCAGATTCCAATTCTTTCGCTGACTTACGCATCCGAACCGGCGGATCTGCCGCCACCCGCCTGGCGGCCGCCACCCATGTCGCACTGCGGTCAGCGTCGGTCACCAGCCTCCGGCCGCTCCATCGATCCGGAAGCGCACGCCCATCTATCTGTACTGTACCGACCGGGGGTGGAAGTGGAAGCGTAAACGCGACCAATATGAGCTCGTCATCGATCAGCGCCACCACCGCATAGTGTGCGACTCGTGACTAGCGAGCGTGGTACAACGATCCTCGGCGGCCAACGCCGGACAGTTTCGCGGCTCTGAGACCGAGCCGGCAGCGGGTGGAAGCAAGCTACAAAATGGTGAAGCGCCCGTACGTGCGGAAGTGCCGGTCGAAGGCGATCGCGTCGGAGACGCCGAGTCGCTCCATAACCGCGAAGCTCAGTGCGTCGCAGTAGGAGTAGTTCTTGTCCTTGTGGCTGCGCAAGATCGAGAGTGCATTCGCCTCGTCCGTGCGGCGGACCCTCTCCACCCAGCACGTGCCCGTCGCCACTAGGTCGAGGAAGGTCATGGCGGCACGGCGCTTGTCGCGCGAGCGGATCAGCAGCACGCCGTACGTCTCGAACACCACCACGTTTGTGGTGACAAGCCGCCATCGCTCGGCGTTGGCATGGGCGAGCAGGTCTCGTGCCCGCGCATGGGAAACATCCTCGGCGACAAGAATCGCGACGAAGCCGCTGGTGTCAACGAAGACGCGCTTCACGCCTCATCGTGCCCGTGCAGGGAGGCAGCGGCGACGTGCTCGTACTTGTCGGTAGATAAGTCGGTGTGGTCGGAGTGCACGCTGCCCACCGCGTCCAACCACTTGGCGTACGGGCCCCGCTCCGGCACCTGAGCTTCGGCAGCCTCGCCTTTGTCGAACTCTGCGAGGAGCTCCTCCGCCACGTGGCGACGCTCCGCGGGGGAGAGTCGCTTTGCCTGCTCGAGGATTTCCTCCGCGGTCCGCATGGCGTTACTCATGAAACTAATCTACCGTGCAGGCGTGGTCTCCGCCAGCACTCTGGACGCGCCGCCAGAGCGAAGCGGCTGCTCGCCGGCGGCCTCGGTGATCTGCGCGAAGCTCCGAATCTGTTTCACGCTGATGAGTTCCCACAGCCTTATCGCTGAAAACCTTAAAACCTTGCAGTAACTCAGCAGACTCGTTTGGTTTTCGGCGGGCGATCGCCGGAGCCCGTCATGCTGGAGCGAAGTCCCCGAAATGCCTGCCAAAGTCTACCGCTACGGCCCCGCGCCGCGCCTCCAAGACCGCAAATCCATCCTGAATTCTCCGGGACAAGATCGCCGAGGAGCTTCGCGGCGCTACGGACCGCTACGGTACCGCGCTCCAAGCAGTGGCCAGGGCTCATCGTGCATGCCCACTTGTCGGTAGACAGGTCGGTGTGGTCGGAGTGCACGCTGCCCACCGCGTCCCGGGCAAGGGCAGGGGCAGAGATTCCAGCGCCAGCTCTCATCGCTAAGCCGCCTCCAGGCCGCTTCCACCTTCCACGCGCGAGTTCGGGGGGACCCGCGCGCCGAGCACGAGACCCCCGGCCACACGGCGCCCACCAGAGCAACCCAAAACCGCCAAACTCGAGCTCTCCGGGCTCACAACGACCGCCGGGCGCTTCTTGGCGGTGCGCTGGTCGCCCGCCTAACCTCGCACGGCAAAGAGATCACGCAGCCGGAGCTTCATGATGTACAGCGGCACTATGCCCGCCAGCGTCATGACGCTGGCCTGAGCGATGTACAACAGGAACACGAAGGCGGCCCCCTGGTCGCTGATCACGCTTTCGGCCAGGTAGAGCTTCAGCGTGACGGAGACGGCAAGCTGGAAGTTGCCGAACAGGCCCGGGCCGGTTGGCAGCAGGATCCCGATCGCAAGCACGCCCATGATCGCGACGGCATGGCCGAAGGTCATGGGCAGGCCACAGGCGTTGCCGAGCAGCCAAACACCCAGGGCGTTGACGGTCCAGTACACGCAGGTCTCGGCCAGGAAGCCCCCCGCGAGCCGAGGCTCGGCGAGGCTCCGCAGGCCATCCGCCACCCCCGCGACCTTGCCGGCGAGGAACGCTGCCAGGCGCGGCGACAAGATCCCCAGCGTGCGTCGAGTAAGCGTGACGGCAAGCTCCCGCTGCCACAGGAACATCGCCAGGGCGCCGAACGCGCACCCGAAAAGCAGGAGCGAGGCGTAGCCGTAGCTCGGCAGGTGACGTGCGAGCGGGTCGCTCGTTTCCTGCCGCGGCAATACGAACAGGGCCCACGCCACGCACGTGCTCGTGACGAGACCATCGGCCACGCGCTCCACCGCCACGGTGCCCAGCCCCGCGGAAACGGAGATGGCATGGCGCGCCTTGCATAGGCCTGGCCGGGCCAGCTCGCCCAGACGCAGAGGCAGGGCAAAGATGGCGAAAAAGCCAACCCAGTTCAGCAGAATGACCTCCGAGAGCGCGAGGCGCCGCACCGGCGCGATCAGGAAGCGCCAGCGGGTCGCACGAATCAGATGCACGAGCCAGAGCGTCGAGACGTACGCTCCCACGCCGGACCAGCTCACCTGCAAGAAGGCATCTGCAGGCGGTATCAGGGGCAGCCCGCCCCGGGCGGCAAGCCAGGCGAACAGCCCGCCCAAGGCAAGGGAAAGCACCAGCTTGGCCCAGACCCGCCTCAGCAATCCCGGCGGGAAAAGGGTTGCGCTCACCGCCCCCACGTTCATGGCTCGTCCGCCGTTCCCTCGAGAATGCGGCGGGGATTCTCCGCCAGTAGTTCGTACGCTTCCTCGGGGCCGACCAGCGTATTCAGACGCGCGATGGCCTTTTCCACGACCTCGACGTCGCCTGGGGCGTGGCAATCGCTGCAGG
>JAKSBK010000426.1 GCA_022361155.1 Pseudomonadota bacterium | reverse complement strand
GTCATTCCAGGGACGATGTAGCGTGGTTGCGTCATGCTTCGCACGCCGCACCAGGCATGCCGGACAGCACCGCAGTTCATTTCGCACACTTACGCTACCCGTGGTGGCGAAAGTGCCCGCCCACGCCGGCGGACGCCGACGCGGGTCGGGTCGGCCGAAGGTCGCCGGGCTACTCCGCTCGCCGAGGGACGGGGCTGTCTCGCGACAAGGGTAGGCGGCGGGGTTATCCTCGCCGCCGGCCCGAGGGCGACCCCGAACCGTAGCGGCGCCATGAGCGCGGTGTCCGGAGAGCAGACCATGACGAATCAGGCTGACCGTCTCAAGATTCGGAGCTTCGCGCAGATCACCGAGGCCGACCTCGCATTCGGGGACCTGACGGTGCTTGTGGGCGCTCAAGGTACAGGCAAGAGCCTCGCGCTTCAGTGGCTCAAAGTTGCCATGGACGGCCGACAGATTGTCACGGCCCTGCGCGAGGCAGGTCACCCCACCGAGAAGTCCGATGTGCTCGTCGATCTCATTTTCGGCGCGGGCATGGGTGAGGCGTGGAAGGCTGGGGCCGAGGTTACCTTTAACCGCAAAAGGATCACTCCGAAGAGCCTCGGCCGCATCGGCAGCGGCAGGGAGAGGGTGTTCTTCATCCCTGCTCACCGTTCGATGCTGATCAGCGACGGTTGGGCGGCTCCGTTTCAGAAGCTGACTTCCGACACGCCCGCCGTGGCACGAATCTTCAGCCAGAATCTCTTCGATCGATTCAGCGCGCGCGGGGAGGGGGCCCTCTTCCCAATCGATCGCGTGCTCAAGAGGGAGTATCGAGAGCAAATCAACAAGGCGGTCTTTCACGATGGGAGCGTCGCGATCGAGGAAGACCGCCAACACACAAAGCGCTTGCGACTGACCCACGGCGAGATGCACCTTCCGTTCATGACGTGGACCGCTGGCCAGCGCGAGTTCACGCCCCTGCTCCTCGGTCTGTATCATCTGCTTCCGCCGAGAAAGCTCATCAAGCAGCCGGATATCGAGTGGGTAGTGATTGAAGAGCCCGAGATGGGCCTGCATCCGCAGGCTGTAACGGTCGTGATGCTTCTGGTCCTCGACTTGCTCTGGCGTGGGTACCGGGTCGCGATGTCCACCCATTCAGCTCACGTGCTGACTGCGGTCTGGATGATTCGCCGCCTGCGCGAGCACGGCGCTCGCTGGCAGCTCATCTGCGACGCATTCAACGTGCCGCCGTCGCAGCAGCTGCAGAAGGTTGCTAGAGCAGCCCTTGACAAGGACTATCGGGTGCATCATCTCAGCTTCGACGAGCACGGCAAGGTTTGCTCCGTGGACATTTCGAAGCTCGATCCTGGGGCGGACGACGAGCGCGTTGCAGGCTGGGGTGGCCTCACCGAGTTCAGCTCGCGGTTCGGTGATGCCGTGCGGACGGCTGTCAATGAGAAGCGATAATGGCGCCTCGAACGAGGAAGGCCAGGAAGACTCCCGTGCGCCAGGCACTTCGAAGCGAATCATCCCTACAGACGGACGTGAACGACGGGATCGGTGCAGTGCGGAAGGCCTACCGCACCCACCTTGCCAAAGATACCCGCGCCATGTTTGGCGACAGCCTCGACCTGGACTCGGCCCTTCAGCGGGCGCACCCGGGGCAGAGTCGCTGGGACTACCTGCTCGGCCATAGCCCTAGCCAACAGGTGCTTGGGTTGGAGCCTCACTCTGCGAAAGAGGACCAGGTGTCTACGGTGATTCGTAAGCGCAGGGCTGCAAAACAGCAGCTCGCCTCCCACCTCAAGAACGGCAAACGCGTCACCAGGTGGTTGTGGGTAGCGTCCGGCAAGGTCCAGCTCGCCGACACAGAGAGGGCGCGTCGTCGACTTGATGAGAACGGCATCGAGTTTGTCGGCAAGCAGGTCAAGGAGAAGCATCTTCCGGCCGTGCCGCCGAATAGGGGCAGGAAGCGAAGATAACTGGCACCGCCAGGACGGTTTGATGGGCGCGCATGGTCGCAGGCCGTGCTCGAGACGCCAAGTATCGGCGGGACTGCGGAAGAGCCTCACTGCACGGGCAGGAGGAGGCGTGAAGCGCGTCTTCGTTGACACCAGCTCCGGAAAGTTGCCCTTGCGCGGCAGCGGCGCTTAGAGTGGGTCATGGCTCGCTGGCTGCTGCTGTTGTGTGTGCTGGGTGTGTTTCCCGCTGCAGCTCAGGCCCGAACCGGATTCGACTATGGCTATCAGCGATCGCAGACCTGGCCCGCGCTGGTGCGCCTCGTGCGCGTCGACCTGGGCTTCGAGATCGCTGAGAAGGACCTCAAAAACGGCTACTTGCTGTTCAAGTACCGCGAGGGGCCCCGGTCGTTTCCGGGCAGCGCCGAGCTGCTTCCGTCGCGACACTACGGCAAGATGGGGGTGAGGATCGTGATCCACGTACCTTCGATGCCCCAGTACGTGGAGCGCATGCTGCTTGACCGCTTGCAGCGAAAACTGCGCGATGAGCTCGGGCAACCCTTCTCGGGTGAATCGGGGCCGCCGGCGCCAGCGAATACCGGTGGCAAGCCGGCCAAGGGGCCCGAGCCCAAGAAGCCCGCACCCAACAACAAGGAGGCGACGCCCAACCAGGACTAGCCCCGCTGAAACAGGCTTGACTAGGGGGCCTCGGGCGCTAGAAGTGCGCGCGCTGTGGCTCTGTTGGTCCAAAAGTACGGTGGCACCAGCGTGGGCTCGCTGGAGCGGATCCGCGTCGTGGCGCAACGCATCGCCGCCGCCCGCGACCAAGGTCATCAGGTCGTGGCAGTGGTGAGCGCCATGGCCGGCGAGACCAACCGGCTTTTTGCCCTTGGCCAGTCGCTCGAGGAGCGACCGAACCCTCGAGAGATGGACGCCCTCGTGTCCACCGGCGAGCAGGTCAGCTCGGCGCTGCTCTCGATTGCGCTGCAGACCCTCAAGACCCCGGCGCGATCGCTGATCGGCCACCAGCTGCGTCTGCTCACCGACGGTGTCTTTTCCAAGGCGCGGATACTGGCGATCGATGTCCGCGCGCTGCACCAGGTGCTGCAGGCGGGCCAGGTTCCGGTGGTAGCCGGATTTCAGGGCCTTGACGAAGAGGGCAACATCACGACGCTCGGCCGCGGTGGCACCGACACGACCGCGGTGGCCGTGGCGGCGGCGATCGGCGCCGATGCTTGCGAGATCTACACCGACGTCGAGGGCGTCTTCACTGCGGACCCCAACATCTGCAAGAACGCCTGCAAGGTCGCGCGGATTTCTTATGAGGAGATGCTCGAGCTGGCTTCGCTGGGCGCCAAGGTGCTGCAGATCAGATCCGTGGAGGTTGCCATGAAATTCGGAGTCCCGATTCACGTTCGCTCGAGCTTCACCGAGCGCGACGGCACCTGGGTGGGCGCGGAAACCCGTGAGCTCGAGTCGGTCGTCGTGGCAGGTGTGGCCTCGGACAAGAACGAGGTGAAGCTCACCATACGTTCGCTGCCTGACGAACCTGGGATCAGCGCGAAGATCTTCAAGCAGCTGGCGCAAGCAAACGTATGCGTGGACATGATCATCCAGAACGTCTCGCTGCAGGGAACCACCGATCTGACCTTCACTGCGGGCAAGGGTGATGTGGCGCAGGCCCGGCAGCTTGCCATCAGTCTGGCCCATCAAGTCGGCGCCGGTGAAGTCGTCGTGGATAGCGCCGTGGTCAAGGTCTCCATCGTGGGACTCGGCATGCGAAGTCATGCCGGGGTGGCGGCCAGGATGTTCGAGCTCCTGGCACGCGAGGGCATCAATATCCAAGCGATCAGCACCAGCGAGATCAAGGTGTCCTGCTTGATCCACGAGCGCTACGCGGAGCTTGCAGTACGCACCTTGCACGACGGATTCGGGCTCGCCGAGCAAGCTCCTGCGCGCAACGGCTTGTAACCGCCGGCCTGTAACCGCCGTGCAGCAACAGCTGGTCGAGACCGGCGGCGCGCAACAGGCCACGATCCGGGCCGATGACATGCCGGGAGGTTCGCCGGCCCCGATGCCACGCTCCGCACCCCTGATCTGTGCCTCGCTGCTGACGCTCGCCCTGGTGCTGAGGGCGCTGATACCAGCGTTTGGGTTCGCGGCTCCCCATGACCGCGCGCCGCGATCGCGTAAGACGGCCGGCTCGCCGCCGGGCCGGCCGCGACCAGGCGCCGGAGCACAAGCTTGGCAGGCTTGGCAAGCTTGGCAGGGTGCGGCGGCTGACCTGCTCGATCGGGGCACGCTGGATATCAACAGAGCCGATCCGGACAGCCTGCAGCTGCTGCCGGGCATCGGACCAGCCCTCGCACGGCGTATCGCGGAGCATCGCAAGCGGCACGGGCCGTTTCACACGCTCGACGAGCTCGTGCGCGTCCGTGGCGTCGGACCGGCCACGGTGGGCAGCCTGCGCGGGGTCGCTCGTGTGGATCGCTCACACGTCGAAGACCAGGCTCGCGTGCACGCTGGCGGCGAGACAGCCGGTCAGCCGCAGCGCCTCGGCGAAGAACACACACGCGCGGACGTCAGCACCCAACAGCAGGTCTCGGCTCCATAGGTAGTCCATCCCGGCGCGAACATGGGTCCCGAGCCCCAGGCCATCGGACAGCAGGCCGTCCAGGCCCACCCCGGCGAAGGGCACCACCTGCAGTACATCGACCAGGTACAGCAGGTCCAGGCTCACGAACCCCATGGGCGTCTTGCTGCCGCCCGCCGGGTGCAGCAAGAGGCCAACCCGCGTGCCGAGCGACCAGCGCTCGCCGAGCCCGAGGGTGGCGTCCAAGGCAAGTGCGGCAGTGTGGGCCGGCTGCTCGGAAGCCAAGAAGGCATAGCCCGCAGCCACTCCGGCCGTGACCTGCTCGTCGTAAGCTAGCGCCGGGCGGGAGCTCAACAGCATGCAGCCCGCTGCCACGACTGCCGGCCACGGCGACCGGTGCGGGCCCTTGGCCCCTGGGCGTCGCCAGGACACCCGCGCGCAATAGCATCGCGCGATAATGAAGCTAGCCCAGCAAGAAGCTGAGCCCAGCAAGAAGCCGAGCCCGCAGCGCACAGCGAGAGCATGCAGCGAGCCGAAAGCCGCGTTGACTTGGCAGGGCGGGGCGGTATATTCGCTCGCCCCGCGCGGGCACCAGGCGGTCCTGAAACGGCGGCGGGGAAGGGTAATCGTGGCAGCCAGTGAAGGTGAAGCGCAGCGGACCCAGCCTCTGACGGCCGGACAGCGGCTGGCGGCCAAGAAGGCGGCCAAGGCGGCACGCAAGGCCGCCAAGCGCGGGATCACACCAGCAGAGGTGCGCAAGGTGGGCGAGGGCCTGTTTAGCGCGCGTGATTGGTTCCACGAGCACCGCACGCTGCTGGTAGCCACGACGCTCGGTGTGGCTGCCGTTGGCGCCGGCATCGTGGCGCTCGAGTGGCACTCGCGCAGTTCCGCTGGGGAGGCAACCGGGACGCTGGCCCGCGCGGTCGCCACTTCGCGAGTCGCGATCGTCCAGGGGCACGAGGACGCAGGAGAGGCTTCCGAAGAGCCGACCTTCGCATCGCGCGAAGCGCGAGCCACCGAGGCGTCAAAGCAATACCGAGGCGCGCGCCAGCGGGCTCCGGATTCTCCGGTCGGTGTGTGGGCCGCGCTTGGTGAAGGCCGCGCGTTGCTGGAACTGGGCAAGGCCCAAGAAGCCCGGCGAGTCTTCACCTGGGCGCTCGGGCGGGCGGATTCGCCTTTCGAGAAGCGGCAAGCACTCGAGGGCATCGGGTTCAGCCACGAGTGCGATGAGGAGTTCGACGAAGCCGCCAAGCGCTGGGATGAGCTGGCCGCGCTGGCGGGGGGCCGCTACCGGGCGCTCGCCGACTACCATCGCGCGCGTGTTCAGTCCGCCAAGGGCGATGTCCAGGGGGCGCTGCGCACGCTGACCGCTCTGGTCGAGCGCCTCAAGAAGATCGGGGGCTCCGGGGACCCCGCTCAAGGGTTTACGGAGGCGGTGCTGAACCCCGGCCTGCTCGCGCCAGCCGAGGATCGGTTGTTGGAGCTCGAGCGCTCTGCCGCCACGAGCCAGCCCATAACCAGCGGCGAGTCCGGGTCTGCAGGCCAGCCGGCAGCTGCAAGCCAGGTAGAGCCCGGGACCCCCCCCGGCTCGGACGCGCAGGAGTAGCTGCCGGTGACAGGTCGATCCGATCGATCCGACAGGGGCGGTGCCTGCCGCTGCAGCGCAGGATCACGCGTGGGCTTGGTGCGTGTTGCCTCGTTGTTGGCGGGCGCCGTGATGGCAGCGAGCTGCGGTGTGTTCCAGCAGGACGGCAACTTCGGATGGATCGGGGCATCGGACCGGCCGTCCGGAGGCTTTGGACCGCTGAGGGTGCAGTGGATTCGCGAGCTTGCAGACGGTCGCCAGGGCCCCTACTTGCCTCTCGAAACGGCCGGGCCTGCCGTGGATGCACGCACCGGAAGGGTTTATGTCGGGCTGACGACGGGCGAGGTGTGGGCGCTGAATCGTAACGGGCGGCGTGTGTTCAAGTACCGCACGGAGTCTTCCGTCGAGGCGCAGATCGCCGTTGACGCGGACCGAGGAGAGCTGTTCATCGCGACCGAGAACGGTATCGTGCATGCTCTCGATGCCGACTCGCAGCAACGCAAGTGGCGCGCTGACTTGCACGAGCCGATTCGCAAGCGTCCGCTGCTCCTCGAGGATGCCCTGTACGTGGCTGCGGGAGGCGACGCGGTGGCCGCGCTGTCGCGGATCAGCGGCGAAACACTGTGGGCCTACCGGCGGGAGCGGCCCGACGGCTTTGCGGTGAGCGGCTACGCCGCGTTGACCCTGGCAAACAAGCGTCTGATCACCGGCTTCACCGACGGGGTGGTTGTCGCGCTGGACGTGGGAGACGGGCGCGTGCTGTGGCAGATCGACACCAGCATCCATGTCGAGCCCGGCGCAAAGGGAATGCCGGCCTTTTCCGATGTTGACACCACCCCCGCGGTGCTGGGGCAGCAGGTGTTCGTTGCGTCCTACGCCGCGGGCCTCTATGCACTGAATGTTCGAACAGGTGGGATCGACTGGCGCGAGCCCGAGCTCACGGGCATCACGGCGCTGGCGGCGCGACCGGGCCGGCTCGTGATTGCGTCCGCTGACCGCGGACTGGTGTGCATGGATCCGGCCAGCAGACGCACGCTGTGGCGCCGCCCGGCTCACCGGGGGCCGCCAACTTCGCCCGTGATCCACCGGCAGTACCTGATCGCAGGAGAGAGCCGCGGAGCGCTCAGGCTGTTGGCGCTGGACGACGGCCGAGAACTGGCGCGCGTGGAGTCGGGCACGGGATTCAGCGCTCGCGCAGCCGTCCTCGGCGGCATGGCCTTCGCGGTATCGAACGGCGGCACCGTCTACGCCTTCCGCATGAATTAGCCGGAAATTGCCGTTTCCGGCTAGCGCTCGCTTGCGCGAGCGAGGGGCGCAGCCGCGCCTGATGGCCTGCATCCTTGGTAGGGCAAGGTGTGTGTGGGTTGGCGGCCCCACGCAACGGTAACTTCGCAGAAGATATATTATGTAAACTCATGCCTGCACCCACGCCCCTCTGCCTGAACCCACGCCCCTGTGGGCGTGGAGCTTCAGTCTTCCTCGGGCCCTTAGCGATGTACTTGTATAAGCCGGTCCCCGCAGCACAGGCGCGTCGCCGTGTCAGCTGTGCGGCGTCACGACGTCCGGTTGGCCAATCCGTGCACCATCAGCTCGAGGAGCGTACGTTCGCGCGAAAGCGGAAAGACCTTCAGCTGGCGCAGGCCGAGCTCGGTTTCCCGGGCGGCGAAAGCACGAGCTTCGATGCACGCCCTGCGGACTCGCTCGGCGCGTGCCACCTGGCTGGCAGCGACGATGTCCCCAGCTCGGGCGTTGATCAAGAGCGGTCGCAGTCGTGCGGCATCATCCTGCAGCGCGAGCGCCAAGGGCAGCGTGGTCTTGCCTTCCGCGAGGTCGGCGCCCAGACGCTTGCCAACCTCGTGAGGGACGCCCTCCAGGTCCAAGACGTCGTCCACGATCTGGAACGCCACGCCGACCCGCTCCCCAAAACGGCCTGCAGCCTCGATGATCTCCGGGGCGGCGAACGCAGAGCGAGCCCCGGAGCGACACGCCATTGCGAAAAGGGATCCCGTCTTGCCGCGTACGATTTCTAGGTACCCCGTGACGCCCAGATCGTCGCGTCCGCGCGCCTTGAACTGCGCGACCTCCCCGGCGATCAGTGCGTGCATCGTTGCGATCAGATCGCTCATCGCCCCGGCGATTCCCGACGCCTCGATCAGTCCCAGCGCCGAAGTCAGCAGCAAGTCGCCCGAGAGCACGGATACCAGGTTGCCCCACTGGACCCGCGTCGCGGGCCGGCCGCGTCGCTCTTCCCCTTCGTCGATCACATCGTCGTGCAGCAGCGTGGCCGAATGGACGAGCTCGACGGCAGCAGCCAACGGGGCGGCATCACGCCCTTCTCCCCCGCAGGCCTTGGCCGTGAGCAAGGTGGCCAGCGGCCGCACGCGCTTTCCGCCAGCGTCGATCAGGTCGCGAGCCGCTTGCTCGATCAGGTCGGGGCCTCTGGCAGCCTTGCGAACCAGATCGTCCAGTATCGGGATCGTATCCGATAACAGGCTGTGAGCCGCATCCAGCTGCTGGCGGGCATGAGCCGCCGAAGGGCGCGCGACCGAAGCCTCCCGAAGGCCCTCGAACGGTGCGGCAGGTATCATGCTGGGTCCATGGTTCGGCGCCGGAGCCGAGCCGCCCTGGCCAATGAAGTCCGTCTGATTCGCGCCCAAAAAGTCCCTCGGCTGGGCTTCATTGGCTGGCGGGTTTTCTTTCCTGCTGATGACCGCACAGGTGGATGAGCGAACACGGCCACGCGAGGCCGGCTGGAAACTAGGTCTAAGCCCCTATTTCGTCAAGCGGGCTAGCCGAGCTAACGGCGGCGATCAGCGGGCTTGCCCCAGCGCACGAGCACCCCATCGTAGGCTTCGTGCGAACCTGGCTCGGAAGCCGCGAACACATGCGCACTGACGCGGCCCCTTGCGTAGGCGCGCAGCACCTGGATGGTGGGGGCCGGAGGTCCGGGGGGCCGAGCACGTTCGGACGGCGGCGCAGCGGGCTCCGACTGTATCTCGACCGGATCGAGCAGCATGACTTCCGGGTCGTCGGCCGGTGCCAGTGGATCCGGAGACCCGTCCGGCGGCGGCGTGCTCGACCCGGCGCGCGCAGCCCGGGCAGCCCGTCCTGCCGTCAGTTCCAGCGTCCCCGGGTAGTGCTTCACCGGTCGCAGTGCTTGCGCCTGGAGCAAGGTGTCCAGTCTGCCAAGCGCCCAGTCGCACGCCTCGCGCCTGGCGTCGGGCAGCTCGTCCACGACGTTGCGACGCTGCTCTAGCTCGTACCAGCGGGAGAACCCGAAACCTGGCAGCAGCAGCTCGGCTTGCACGAGCCTGCCGTCCCGGAGTCCTAGGCGAACGACCGCTTCAAGCCGGCGCTCGATCCGTGTGGCTCCGGGCACCGGAATCCAGTAATCGAGCGCCTGCCGCTTGGTGCACCGAAATGGGCTGCAGCGAGGTACCGGTGTGCTGCCGTACGCTTCGGAGAAACCTGGATTGCGAGCGGCCACGTCGGGCAGCGGACTGCCCCAGTTCACGATGCCGAGCAGGCGCTGCATCCATTTCGAGGTCCATCGTGATAGCCACGTACGATGGAGCTCGCTGTCTTGCGCGGCCTTGTCGTGCTGCTCGGCCCTGCGCAGCTGCTCTTCGGCGTTTCGACGGCGCCCGATGCCGTCCAGGACCCGCAGCCTGGCTCGCGCCCGGCCAGCGAAGGTGCCGTTCGGGTAGACCCGCAGGTAGCGTTCGACCCCCGAGCGGTCGTCTCGGTGTGTCTCGTAGAACGCCGCTTCGCGGGTGGCGAGCTCGCGGCGAACACTCCCCTGCCACCAGCCGGATGGCTGCCGTTCGAGGTAGTCGCGCATGGCAAGCAGGCGCTCGTCCTCGCCGCCGGCCAGCCGCACCAGCCGGTAGTCGTCGTAGTCGGCCGTGGAGGCAAACAGCACGCAGCCCTCGGCGCACAGGGCAAGAAGAACAAGCAGCGAGCTTCCACGAATGCGGGACACGCGCCGCAAGCTCACGGTGCGGCTCCTGCGTCGATCGTGATAACGGCCGGCCCGCGACACAGCGTCAACGTGGAGCACTCGGGCAACGACTCGGCGGGCCTGTCCAGGGTGGCGAAGGAGCTCAGGGCGTTCAGGCACGATTGCGCGGCCCGCCGTGTTGGCCTGCAGCCCGGCGCCCAGAAACGACGCTGGCACAGCCCGAGGGCCCGCGCACGGCAGGCGCGGTACTCGAAATCGTCGGGAGTCGTGGTCGCAAACTCGTGCCGCAGCAGCCTGCGGTGGCAAATCAGGCCCTCGCGCTGCGGGCAGTACGCGTGCAGGTCGGCGAGGCTCTCCTCGCGGCCGCAGGATCCGACGCTTCCAGGGGTCGCTGCCACGAGCAGGAGCAACCCGATGCTGCCTGCCAGCGGCGCTGGAATTGCCCTCACGGCAGCACCTCGTAGTCCAACAGGGCTCCGAGCTCGAGGCTCAGCAAGGGATGGAGCGACGAGCCCGCCCCACCAAACAGGCCGAGCCCGCCTTGGCTGAACACAGCGATGCCGGCTCGCACGCGATACGCCAGCAACAAGGAGGCCGTGAGGCCGAACGCCCGGCTTGGTCCCGCCGCAAGCCAGGTCACACCGGCATGGGTCAGGACGAGCGTTCGTCGCGAGCTCTCCACGTAGGCGCAATAACCTGGAGTCAGCGCCAGCTGGCTAGCCGGCTCAAGCGGCTCCGAAAATCCTCCGTCGGCCGAGAGGTTGAATTCCGCCCCGAGCGAAGGGCCGTGCAGCACGGTTCCGGTCTGCAAGACCGCATAGGACAGTCGAGCGCCCGTGAACCACGGAGCGAGCCAACCCTGCCCGAGATAAGCATGGCGGGCAACGCGCAGCGACGTTCCGAGCGAGCCTGTGAAGATCCAGTGAGGCGGTCTGGCGTGCGCTTGTGCGCGTGCGGGTATACACATGGCAAGCAAGCTCGACGCCATGCACAAGCAACCCAACGCGGTGTCGAATGCGCGGCGGCTGCCGTTTGCCCTGCGGCGCTCGCGCACAGCGCCCGGGCGAACGAAACCAGCGTGGTATACAGACCCTGATGTCACGTTTTTGGGCAGGTTTCTTGGCCGCTTCGGTGGTGTGGGGAGCTGGGGCTGCGATCTACGCATTGGGCTACCTGGACGCGCTGCTGGGCCCCTCCCCCAGGTCGACTGCCGGCGCACGCGAAGATGCGCCCCGGCGTGCGTCCAAGCAAAGACGGCGTGGCAGGCGCAACAGCCGCAGGCCCAAAAGCAAGCACTCGAGACCGCGCTCCGGCTCCTCCGGACGGCGGCCGGCCCGCGCGCTCGACGCTCGGCCGCAGCCGGCCGATGTACTCAGCGGCGACGCCTTGGGCGAGCCCGGGACGAGAGAGCTCGACGTGAGCACGTCCGGGGGCGAGGAGCAGCTCACGGGGTACGACATCGAGCGAGGTTTCGATTCGGTGTTGCCAGCGATACGCCGCTGCTTGGTGTTGGTTGACGGCGATCGTTTCCTGAGCGGGCGCATCATCTTCGGGCTCAGGATCCACGGGGCGAGCGGAGTCAGCAAGGTGAACCTTCGGGGGCCGGCCGCCGTGACGCGAGGCGAAGCGGGCTCGTGCCTGCGTGCCGCCGCCCGTGGCATCGCGTTTCGGCGCTTCGATGGGCCCGACATGATCGTGCACTTTCCTCTGACCTTGGAGTAAGGGCCCGCGGAAGAATAACTCGTCGAGACCGGCCG
>JAKSBK010000425.1 GCA_022361155.1 Pseudomonadota bacterium | reverse complement strand
GCGTGTGGCGCGTGACCATCACCGTCATTCCAGGCACGATGTAGCGTGGTTGCGTCATGCTTCGCACGCCGCACCAAGCGTGCCGGACACCACCGCAGCTCATTTCGCACACTTACGCTACCAGTGGTGGCGAAAGTGCCGGCGCACGCCGGCGGACGCCAACCCGGGTCGGGTCGGCGGCGGCGCCGGCGGCGCCGCCGGGCTCTTCGCCGCTCTATCTATCGGGACACGAGAGGTCGGCCTCCTGAGGCCGAATTTTTTGAAGCGCGTGGCAAGAACCGCGGCTGCAAGGAGCAGGAGCAACCATGGAGCTGAGTGCGCGCTTGGCGCAGCGACAAGGTGACAGCCGCAGCCGGCGGCCTTCGCCGATGGCGGGGACGCTGTGGACGTGCCTCCGGGGCCGGAATCGCCGGGCAGGGCGGGAAAGCTTGAAGTGGCCCGGCAGGGGGTGGGAGCGGTGGCAGCGGCGGGCACGCCAGCGACAGCGCCTGGGGCGCCTATCAGCCGGCAGAGCCTTTGCCATGGCTCGGCGCACACGGTGGTAAGGGTGCTGGGTGACGGGCAGGCCAGGCCCGTCGCGCTGCGCAGCTTCATCAGCGGCCCAAAGCGCTGGCCGCCGTCCTGTGACAGCCCGAGCTGAAAGCCCTGCCTGCGCTCGCTCAGGCAGGCATAAAGACCGCGCAGGGTCCAGGTCAAGCAATGCACCCGGCCGTCGAACAGCTTGGCAAAAACAAGGTCCCGGGTGGAGGCCTTCCAGATCCCGATGGCATCGGAGCGGACCCGGGAACGCTCGGCCAAGCCGAAGCCGATCGCGAGCTCGCTGCCGTCGGGTGACAGCGCGAACCCGGCCATCACGCCCGTGCCTTCGAGCACGCTGCGCCAGGTCCGGCCACCGTTTCCCGAGACCAAGAGCCGGTCCGGTGCCGAGAGCAGCTCTCGGTCCATCTCCGAGGCGTGCACGCGGACGTAGATCGTATCCGGGTCGTTGGGCGCCACGGCCGAGAAGTAGGGCCGGGAACGCAGGCCGGTACCGGGGATCGAGAACAGCGTCCAGCTCGCTGCGCGGTCGTCGCTTCGCAGCAGCACACCCTCGATTCCGTTCGGGCTCCTGTGCAGGGCGCTCACGTAGAGGCGCCGGGGGTCGCTCGGCGCCGCATCAAAGGCGGTGGCGAGCAGGTCGAGTTCGGCGGGCAGCGCCACGCCAAGCTCTTGCCAGCTCGCGCCGTGGTCGCTTGTCTGCCATAGGCTGTGGGAGTAACCCCCTCCCTGCCTGCGTTCGGAGCCCAGCGCCAGACCCCGTGCCCGCTGCCGAGGATGCACCGTGACGTCGACGATCTGCGCCTGGCTCAAGGCTCCTGGCGCGCGGGCCCAATCGCAGCCGCCGTCGTGGCTTACGGCCAGTCCCCTGAGCAGGCCGGCCATCAGCGTGCCATCACCAAAGAGCCCCAACACGGGGTCCTCCATGCCCCCGTAGCCCACCGCCTCCTCGCAGATCAGCGACCAGCTCGCGCCGCCGTCACGGCTGACCAGCAGCCCGTAGGTCGCCCGCACGATCAAGCGCAGAGGGTCGTTTGGGTCTTCGATCAGCTGCTGCGCCGCGGGGTAGCGGCCGTTGGCCGCGGCGGTCGATGTCACCTGCAAGGCGACCACAGCGCACACGAGACCACGAGCCCCACACGACCAAAGCCTGCCACGACCCATCAATCGTCGAGCCTGCACAGGCGAATGCAGCTCGGGGTAGCCTTGTAGATCATGCAGCGGGTTCCGAGCGTGTCGCACACATAGGGCCCACAGGGCGGTGGTCTACTGGTGTCGGCTCCAAGCGCACAAAACGGGCTGTCCTTGATCCAGCCGTTCATCACGCAGCGGAAGGGCATCGGGCAGGGGCCGGTGGGCACAGGGCCGCCAAAGCCTCCCGGGTCGCCCATGCCTCCCCAGCCGGCCCAGCCAGCAAAGCCCCGGAGCCCTCCAAAACCCGACGCGCCGGTCACACCGCCTTGGCTCGGCACACCTCCTGCGCCCAACCCCCCCCAGCCACCGCTGCCACCGCGCCCACCCAGCGCGCCCACGCCCGCCCGACCACCCACGACGCCCGCCCCGCCGCCAAGACCGCCCCGGCCGCCATACCCCCCCTGGCCGCCAGCACCAACACCGCCCCGGCCACCGGCGCCGCCCCGACCACCGGTCCCGCTGCGGCCCCCGACGCCCCGCACGCCGGCGACAGTAATCGCGCCACCGTGACCCACGCCGCCCCGACCCGAGCCAACTACCCCAGCCCGACCACCACCCCGCTGCCCGCCGGCGCTGCCGGCAAAACCGCCGTCCGGTCCCAGGCTCGTGGTCCGAGCACCGCAACCCGCCACAGCCGCGCAGCACGCTATCAGCCAAGCGCGGTGAAGCAGCCTTGAGGTCCTCGGAGCCATGTCGACCGAGCTGCTCGCGGCTGTACCCATTGGAATGCTCGGGGTCGCTAAAGGCATATGGCTTCGCTCCAGGGCTTGCTGGCGGGGCACGGCAAGGCCGCGGTCCAGGTCTACGGGTTGATCGGCTGCAACGTGATCCCCGGCACATAGCCGTCCGTGGTCTGCTCGACCGAGTAGAAGAGCGAGTACTCATCGCAGTTGGGCTCGGGAGTCCAATTTCCTTGCCCCTCGTCAGACAGGCCCGTGTTCGACACGTCGATGTTGAGAAAGTAGGTGCGGCCGGTTTCCGCACACAGGACATCGAGGGTCCAGTCCGGGGTCGTTCCACCCCCTGTGGTTGTGAGTCCAACGTTCCAGATCCAGTGCGGCGCCCCGTTGGCGCTGCAGCGTGGCTCGCCCGGGCCCGACCAGCAGAAGTTGACTTGGTAAACGTCCCGAGTCTGCACCTCCGTCCACAGGACCGCGCGCGCTCGCAAGTAGGTCCCCGCAGCGCCGCAGGTGGCCGGCACCACGAAATGGTCCACGTCCGGGCAGCTCCAGTTATCCCAGCCGGGCTGGCTCTGATCCGGGTTCGGGGAGGTGCAGGTGGGATTATTCAAGGGGTGCTCGGGAGGCAGGCTTGGATCCGGTGCGTA
This sequence comes from Pseudomonadota bacterium, assembly GCA_022361155.1. NCBI lineage: Bacteria > Pseudomonadati > Pseudomonadota > Pseudomonadota bacterium. Next base: position 1,103 of record JAKSBK010000425.1, on the reverse strand, counting down.
GGGGGGAGGACCCAGGCTCGGCGCGAAGGGCTGGGGGTAGGTATGGATGGGAGCATTCGGGTCCAGGCTCTTTTTGGGGATCAACGTGCCGGTCACCCGCTGGTTCACGGGGCCGGTGGGCAGGGTGAAGCCATGGAGGAAGTAGTCGCCGTACTCCTGTCCGGGCACAAACGGATTCTGTTCATCATCCGGCGGACATGTGGGGGTCGGCGGGGCAGGCGGGCTACTGCAGTTGGGCCCGGCAGGCAGGGTCCAGACGGGCTTGATACTCGGCCTGCGCGTTGAGGTATTCGCCCAGGCGTGAGAACAGCGGCCCGCCAGGGCCGGCGTACGTGTCGATAAGCCGCTGGATGTGCGAGATGTTGCGGCATAGCGCTGCGTTGTAAGGACGGTACGGCACGCCATCGAGCTCCACGTAGATCGGGCTCGTCTGCACCAGCGGGGCGCGTACGCTCATCCACGCGCTGGACAACATGGCTATAGGCCCACAGGTAAAATCGTTGGTTCCTACCTGGCCCATCATTTGGCACCAGGGCTGGGGCTGCCCGTTGCCCAGTAGCTCGATCATGCCCGCCACTTTGAGTGTCGCCTGAACGCGGAAGTTGACCTGGCTGCCGGAGGACACCGCCAGGGTGTCGCCGATGATCTTTACATCGCCGGGGGTACTGGATGACCACGCCGTCAGATCCGCAACCGTGCCTTGGCCCTTGACGGCCTGCGTGCGACCGAGCCGGAGCCCCTCCAGGTACCTCTCGTAGGTCACGGCCCCGTCGATCAGGACGCCCGTGCGCAGCTGGCCGATCTGGCGCTGGAAGCATCGGTTGTCGCTTGCGCCTACGATTGCGATCCGAAAGCCGCTGTCCTGAAAGTCGCTCCACAGTTGCCTGGCGGACCGCGGGAGCACGTCGGTGGGTTGATGGGTTGGGTCGGTCGGGTCGGGCTGAGCCACCTCGACCGCCAGAAACGAGATGGGCGGCCGCGGCGGGCTCCAGTTGCCGACGCTAAGCGCCACGTGCACAGGAAGCTCGAGCGGGGCCCCAAAGACCAAGCTGTCGCCGGGCCACGCGTAGTCGAGCGTCCAGTTGCTGGTGTGGTTGATCCCG
>JAKSBK010000424.1 GCA_022361155.1 Pseudomonadota bacterium | reverse complement strand
GGGCTCACGCGCACCGAGCTCCTCGCAGTCCCCGGGATCGGCCGCAAGCGGCTGGCCGAGGTCGTGGAGGCTTTGCACCAGTTCCGCACTCGCAGCGAAGAGGCGGAGAGCGTCCACACTCTCGATCGCATCTGGGAGCTCGCCGCGCGCCCCCTCAACGAACGTCAACGCATCGCCGTCGAGCGTGTGGTTGGCATTCTGGGCGAGCCGGAGGTACAGGCCGACGTCGCGCGCGACATCGACATGTCACAACCGCAAGTCAGCAACGACTGCTCCCGTGGCCTCGATCGGCTCGACGTCGCAGTGCTCTCCGACCTCATGACCGCGCTGGATACGATTCTCGACGGCTTTGGAGGCATCGTCCGGCTCGACGATCTGGGTCAACGATTCGAAGAGGAGTGGCCCGCCGGCATGGTATCGGGTGCTGGCATCGTCAGGCTGCTCGTCCGCCTCTCGTCAGCGCGCGCACAGCTCGTAGATGTTGACGGCGTCGAGGTACCGCTGGCGGCCCGGGCCGCGTTCGATCGCGGCACCCTGCGCGCGTTCTCCGCCGAGGTCGTGCGGCTTGCAGGCCAGTGGCCGCCGGTCGAGCCGGAGACCGCTCGTCGCACGTTGTCGGCTCTCCTGCCGCACTACGATGGCGATCCGCTCGCCCTGGGAGTCCGGCTCTGCGAGGACGTCGAGCTGACCGACAGCGGGCACCTGTTCATCGGCCCTGTCGATTCGAAGCAGAGCATTGCCTTTGTGCTCGAGCAGACGCGGGAAGCGATCCCCCTCGACGATCTCGTGCGCCGCGTTCGCAGGACCTTTGGAGAGGGAACGCCGTATCCCGACGCGGACCACTTGATGGAGATCCTCCGGGATCTCGACTGCCGGGTGCAGGGCCACTACATCATTCCCGGACGCACCGGGTCGGTCCTCGCCGCGCCGGCTCTGCCCGCCGACGAGTTGCCCGCTGTGCTCGGGAACGAGCGGAGCCCCGAGGAGGGCGTGCGCGACATGCTGCGCGATGCTGCTACGTCGCGCGGCTTCCGCATGCTGGTGACGCCGCCCGAAAAGCACGCCGAGATCGGACACTCGGTCGCGCAGGCTCTCGGCGGCACGTGGGTGTCCTTTGACGACGCGTTCTTCACCGACCACGGCGCTGACGTGTCGGCGCTCGAGCGCGCGGAGCGCTTCGTCGCACAGCGCGATGCCCTCACCGAGGCTGCGGAAGAGACGCTCTTCCGACTTCTCGAGGAGCATGGCCGCCCCGGAAGCGTCGTCGTTCTCGGCGACACCGCGCTCTTCGGCTTGTGCGAGGCGCTCGATCTGCCACGCCGACTGTACGACGAGACGCTCTCGGGCAGCCGGGGCTTCTGGGTGCTCGTCGTCCCCGGGGTCATCCACAATCGCCAGCCGCGCTTCAATGAAGGGCCGCCCATGTGGCACCTCGAGGGTGCGACGCTGCCCGTTCTGAACCCGCTGCCCGCGGCAGCTCAAGCAAAGGAGCTGTCGTGAAACCCGCCGATCGAGCCCGACTGACCACCGCCCTTCGCGACCACGTCGCCAAGGTGGCCGAGGACCTTCGCGCGAAGATCCGCGCCGAAGGTCCGGCGCGCGATCGGGCGAAGAAGCTGCACGCAGACGAGCAGGTCGGTGAGGACTTCGACGTGTGGACCGACCTGTTGGCCCGGCGCGCAGCCGTGCTCTGGGTTCTCAAGTCGGTCTACGTTCGTGTCGTCGAGGATCGAAAGCTGCTCTCGCCGGGACGGATCCTCGACATCGAAGCTCAGCAGCTCTTCGAACGGCTCGCCCCGAACCTCGGCGAGACCGCGTTCCTTCGCTGGGTGTACCGGGATCTCGCGAGCCCGAAGGGCGGTCTGCCCGAGCTCTTCAGCCCGCAGCCAGCCGAGGTCGTATCGCCATCCGACGAGCTCTCACGCGAGCTGCTCCTCTTCTGGCGTCACCGCGACCCCGACACGGGCACGCAGTGGAGTTTTGCCGACGAGCGCTTCGAGGGCGAGCTCATGGGCGACCTCTACCAGGACCTCGATCCGGTCGTGAAGGATCGCTTCGCGCTCTGCCAGACGCCTGACTTCGTGCGCGAGTTCATCCTCGACCGCACGCTCACGCCGGCCATCGAGACCTTCGGCGCCGACGCGGTCCGGCTTCTCGATCCCGCGTGCGGCTCGGGTCACTTCCTGATCGATGGGCTCAAGCGGCTGGTTGCTGCCACCGCGGAAAAGCAGCCCGAGTGGAACAAGAGGAAGCTGGTCACCCACTGCCTCGAGCGGGTCGTCGGTATCGACCTCAACGACTACGCCTGCGCGCTCGCGCGAGCACGCTTGGTGATGACTGCGGCCGAGCTCGCCGGCATTGGGACCCTCGCGGAAGCGGCGCAGTTTCACCCGCACGTGTACTGGGCGGATGGACTCGAGCAGGTGGAGAAGGGCAAAGACACGCGCGGGCAGCAGCTCGACCTACTGGACCCAACCAAGAACGAGGCGCCCAGGGCGAGCCTGACGAAGCCCGAGGTTCGGGCCGCGCTTCGGGAACTGCTGCAGCCTGGATTCCACGCCGTTGTGGCGAACCCGCCATACATTGTCGAGAAGGACGACGCGCAGAAAGCCTACCACCGTGAAAGAGTTGGAGGGCGTAGGCGCTATGTTTCGGCCCACCGCCAGTACTCGCTGGCATCGCCATTCACCGAGCGCTGCTTTCAACTCGCGATGCGCGACGCCTTCGTTGGGCTCATCACCAGCAACAACTTCATGAAGCGCGAGTTCGGCAAGCCGCTCGTCGAGAAGGTGCTCGCCGCGCTCGACCTAACCCTTGTCGTGGATACATCGCAGGCCTACATCCCGTTCCACGGCACGCCCACGGTGCTGCTGTTCGGTTGCAATGGGCCACCATCTCGCGAAACGGTCCGGGCGGTGATGGGCAAGCGCGGGGAGAGCGGCACCCCAGACGACCCGGCCACGGGCCAGGTGTGGTCCAGCCTCGTTGAGGGCTGGGATCACGTCGGTTTCGAGAACGAGTACGTGAGCGTTGCCGAGCTGCCGCGGGAGACCCTGAACGGTCACCCGTGGAGTCTGGGTGGCGGTGGTGCTGCGGAGTTGAAGGAGAAGCTGGATGCAGCGGCAAATCGACGATTGAAGAACATCGCGCATGAGATCGGACGAACGACCGTTTGCGGTCAGGACCCTATCTACATGATGGCTCCGGACGCAGCCGCACGTCTTGCGGCTCCTGAGCTCGTCAAGCCGCTCACTATTGGCGAGGTAGTACGGGATTGGTCCATTCAGCCAAGCGAGCACGTGCTCTACCCCTACGTTGAGATGGGCGGCGCTCCTATCCCAGCCGATCACCCTGCTGTAAGGAAGTACTTCTGGAGCTTCCGTACGCTGCTGCGATCACGAACGGTGTTTGGAAAATCTCCCGAGCAGCGTGGGGGGACTTGGTACGAACACCTGGAGCACTATGCAGAGCGCCTTCGCACCCCCCTGTCCATCGCATTCGCGTTCGTAGCAACCCACAACCATTTCGTTCTCGAACGCGGCGGCAAGGTGTTCAAACAAAGCGCACCGGTCATCAAGCTCCCGCCGGACGCCACCGAGGACGACCACCTCGCGCTGCTCGGCCTGCTCAACTCGTCGGTAGCCTGCTTCTGGATGAAGCAGGTTTTCCACAACAAAGGCATTCGTGGTCAAGGTGGGGGGCTCACGGTCACGGACTGGGAACAGTTCTACGAGTTCGATGCTACGAAGTCAAAGCTCTTTCCGATAGCCAAAGACGTCAAACGGGCAAGCAAGTACGCAAAGCAGCTTGACCTATTGGCGCGCGAGCGGCTTGAGCGGCACGCAGGCGTGATATTGGACGACGTCGAGTCGTGGCTAACCGCGCGAGAGCTTCGATGCGCCTTGGATAGGCGTCGCGAGCAGGATTTTCTTGATTTTCAGCGCATGGCCGCCCTTCAGGAGGAACTCGACTGGCTCTGTTACGCCCTCTACGGGCTAGACGACCAAAGCGATGTGGTTTCGCCCGATGAAGTTGAACCGCTACTGCCAACGTATCTTCCTTGGTGCTTGGACTTCGCGCAACGCGATGCCGCAAACCGTGCTGCTCTGGCAAACGGAAAGGATGCAGATGAGCTTCCGACCGTCTGGTTCGAGCGTCACCGATGGGACCCGGTTATCGCCCTTCCGCGCTCCGTTTCGTCCGGCACACGGGCTCGAATTGAGGCACGGCGTGAGCGGACGCGCAGGAACCCGGAGCTCGCATTGATCGAGACGGCGAACTTCAAGCGCCGCTGGTACAGACCGGACTACGAGTCCCAAGAGAAGCAGGCGTTGACTACGTGGCTTGCCGAGCACGTCGAAGCAGCCGCGCAGGAACGGGGACGGACCGCGACAATTCAACAGCTCGTAGCTGCCCTCCAGGGCGACACTCATGTCCTAGCTGCGTGCGAAGTGCTCACCGGACGTCGTGACTTCAATCTGTCGCATCTCGTCGCACAGACGATGTTCGGGGAGGCGGTACCGAATCATCGGTTTCACATCTACAAGCCGAGCGGTCTAGCAAAGCGAAGTGTATGGGAACGCACCTGGGCGGACCAGCGTTGCGAGGATGCCGGGGAAAAAGTCATACCAGAAGTTCCACCGTCGTATCGTACTGGTGACTTTATCAAACCCGAGTACTGGAAGCTGCGCGGCAAACTCGATGTCCCCAAGGAGCGTTTCATCGCTTTCACCGAGGTGCCCGGTCGCAACAATGTCGACACGCTGTATGGCTGGGCAGGCTGGACGTCGCTCGAGCGCCTGAAGGCAATCCTCGCCATCGACGAAGAGCTCGAGGACGGCGGGGTGCCCTTGGCCGATCGCATCGCTCTGCTCGACAGCGCGTGGCGGCTTCTTCCCGACGTGGCGCGCGAGGACGCCACGGCAGCGAGCAGGCTGAAGGCCGAGCTGCAGGCCCTCGTGGGCAGTGACGGGCCCAGCAGGGAGTTGCTCGAGGAGTGGCGCAAGCGGTTCCCACCGCCGAGCTCACGCGCGAGCCGCAAGAACAGCAAGGCGACCAAGAAGAGCGCGGGACGCAGGAAGCGGAGCAGCAAGAAGAAGAGCGAGGCGAACGGCGCCGAGGTTCAGGAAGAGAGCTAGGCCATGACCAACGGCAACAAGTTGACCATCACGCGGGCCTACGAGGTCACTCCATGAAGTCGCAACTGACGCAGATTCGGATTGCAGGTTTTCGTTCACTGCGCGACGTCACCCTCGAGCTGACACCGCTCACTTTGCTCATTGGACCGAACGGGTCGGGCAAGTCGAATCTTCTAACAGCGCTGCGGATGGTGCCGCTGATGCGGACACAGTCGCTGCGCCGCCTTGTGGGCGAACAGGGCGGCGCGTCTGCGCTCTTGCACTACGGTGCCAATACCACCCGGGAGATCGAGCTCGAGTTGCGGTTTGCTGTGGACAAAGGTGAAGACACCTACGGTGCGCGTCTCGGGTATGCGGCGGGCGACGCGCTCATATTTCTAGACGAGACCGTCTTTTTCCACGCGACCGATCAGCCCAAGCCCCTCCGCGTTTCACTGGGTGCCGGTCATGCCGAATCGTTGTTGGATGCCCGAGCCAAGGAACCGAACGCAGCGGCGGAGCGCGTGGTCAACGGTCTTCTGTCGCGCATCGGCTTCTTTCACTTCCACGACACATCGCCGACTTCGCCGCTGCGTCAGAACGCCCGTCAATCGCAAGACCGCTATCTCCGGTCAGACGGCTCCAACCTCGCAGCATTCTTGTACCGCTTGCGCACAAACGATAGCCAAGATGTGCGTCCGGCCTGGAATCTTATCGAAGGGCTGGTGAGAAGAGTCGCGCCGTTCATCAAGGCGCTCGAGCCAGACCTGGTTGATCCCGATGGGCCAGATTCAGCCGTGCGCCTCTACTGGGTCGATGAGCGCGACCATCGTTTCGATGTCCATGATCTTTCGGACGGTACCTTGCGTGCCATCGCCCTGATCGCGGCCCTCGGGCAGCCATCTGCAACGCTGCCCCAGTTCATCACTATCGACGAGCCCGAGCTGGGGTTGCATCCAGCGGCTCTCTCTCTCGTCGCCTCCCTCGTCCGGGCGATCTCGTCGCGCTGCCAGGTTTTGCTGTCGACCCAGTCGCCCGCGCTCCTCGACGAGTTCGAGCCAGCGGACGTGGTGGTGGTCGAACGCCAAGATGGGGCGAGCCACTTCAAGCGTCTCGATCCCAAAGCTCTCGAAGCGTGGCTCGAGGACTACTGTCTATCCGAGCTGTACGACAAGAACCTGCTGGGAGGGCGCCCATGACGCCCGTCTATGTCGTGCTCGAGGGGCAAACCGAGCTAGCCTTCGTCAAGAGTGTGCTCGCTCCCCACCTTGCACGCGTGAAGGTCTACGCGACGCCTATTGTAGTTTCCACGAAGCGGGAGCGCGACGGACGCAAGCACCGAGGCGGCGGCGACTGGGGCAAGTGGAGAGCTGACCTCCGGCGCCTTTGTTGCGACGGCCGGCCGGAGGTTCGCATTACCACGCTATTCGATCTCTACGGCCTTCCAAAGAACTTTCCTGCTCTCTCTGTCCACTCAAGCGTCGGCGATACTCGGAAGCGGTGCGAGCTGCTAGAGGAGGAAATGGCCAAGGTCATCGGCGACCGGCGCTTCATCCCGTACCTGCAGCGCCACGAATTCGAGGCACTGGTTCTTGCGGGCCTTTCTGTGTTGGATTCGATACTGCAAGACCCGGCAGACCGCGCTGGCTTGTTGAAGCTCAGGACCGACATCGGCAGCCTCGATCCAGAAGACGTCAACGACGGCAACGAGACCGCACCATCGAAACGCCTCGAGCGATTCATCCCGAGCTACAACCCGGGCGACCGAACGAAGGGCGAAGGGAAGCCATTCTATGGCGAGCTGGTAACGATCGAGACCGGCCTTTCAACCCTGCGTGCGAAGTGCCCGCGGTTCAACGCGTGGATCGCCAAACTCGAAACGTTGGCGGAGGCGCAGCCGTGACCCTGACGATCACCGACGCCTTCGACCTTCCCCGGCCGGAAGACATCCGGGCGATGGGCTTCGTGATCAAGCTGCGCGAAGCCGAACCCGGCTCCGAAGAGGTCAAGCAGCTCGTCAACGACTACGTCATCACGCCCGCGGTTGAGAAAGAGCTCCCCCGCATCCTCGACGACATGAAGCAGGTCTTCGATCGCGGCGAGGAATACGGCCGCTTCATCCACGGCAGCTTCGGGAGCGGCAAGTCGCACTTCATGACGATGCTGGCGATGCTCCTGGAGAACGTCTCCCCCGCTTGGGACAAGTTCCGGTTTCTGCTGAGGGCGCATCGCGACGAGCTCGCGAGCAAGGGCCGCGAGGTTCCCGGCCACGAGACCTGGATTCCCAATGCGAAGCTGCTCGTGGTTCGGATCCACATGCTGTCGGTGCGCGGTCGCGCCACAGGCTTCGACCGGGCCGTGTACGACGCGTTCAATGAGGCTCTCAAGGGGCGCGGCAAGGCGCCCTTCGAGTTTCTGAACGTCGACGCTATCTTTGACGAGGTTCGCCGGGAGGCCGACGAGTATGGCGACATCGTTTGGAAGCGCCTGGAGACCGCGGGAATCGTCGGTGGCCGCGACGACTTCGAGAAGCTCGCGAGCGGCTCCGCCAAGGCCCGCGAACGCTTCGCGCGCACCTGGCTCGAGTACAAGGGGCGCGACCCGTCGCACGCGGGAATCGACCCGCGCTGGAGCGAAGGTCTCAAGCGCATGGGGGAGCACGCCAGGTCTCAGGGCTTCGGTGGCATCGTGCTCATGGTCGACGAGTTCCTGCTCTGGCTCGCCGAGAAATCCGGGCAGGAGTTCGTTCGCGAGATCAACAGCCTCAACGTCATCGTCGATCACAACACCGGTCAGCGCCCGGCCCCCGTCTTCGTGTTCGTCGCGAGGCAGCGGAACCTGCAGGAGTTCTTCCCGGACCTCGTGGACGAGAGCAAGATCCACGAGCACCTCGACCACCACGCGAAGCGCTTCGAGGTCACCAAGCTCCAGGACGTCGAGCTCCGTCACATCGTACGCGGGCGTGTGCTTCGCGCGCGGGACAAGGAGGCCGTCAAACAGGCCGTCGGTGGCCTCACGGATGCACACCAGAAGTTGCTGCCCGCGCTGCTGGCGGGCGCCGACATCGACTACCTGCGTGACGTCTACCCGTTCCACCCGGCGCTCATCGAGATGCTGGTGGACGTGACCTCTCTGATGCAGCGCGAGCGCTCAGCGCTGCGGCTGCTCTACGAGCTACTGGTACTGCACTACCCGAACCTGCCACTCGGCGAGTTTCTGCCGGTTGGCTCGGCCTTCGCCGCCATCTTTCCGGAGTCCGGGGTGGAGGCGAGCAAAAAGGTCGAGCTGATGCAGGACATCCACCATCAGTACTACGCGCGGCTGGCGCCGGCGATGCAGAAGATGGCGGAAGACGACGCCAGCGACTTCGACGAGGAACGGCGGCGAGCGCTCGACCAGCTCGTGAAGACCGTGCTGCTTGCGGAGGTGTCTCCGAGGCTCAAGGAGGGAGGTCTCACCGTCGAACGGCTGGTGCAGCTCAACTCGGTCGACGTTGAGGGCGAGACGTTCCGAGGCCGGGTGCGCGTGGCCGAGACCGACCTGCTCGCGCTCTCCCAGAAGGTCCCGGACCTTCAGGTTGCCGGCCAGGGCAAGACCGCCATCGTTCGCTACGTCCTCGGCCGGGTCAGCCTGGGCGAGATTCTCAGCCGGGCGCGCTCCAAGGTCGACAACGTAGCGCAGCGCTTCAAGGTCTTCTGGACGGCGCTGAAGGACGCGCTCGAGATCTCGGACGTCAAGGGCTTCGAAGAGGGCGGGCCCAACGAGGGAGACTGGGATCTCACTTGGCGTCGGACCAGGCGCAAGGGGCGCATCAAGCTCGGCAACGTCCGAGAGATGTCCTACGACGACTTCGATGCGCCGGCCGGCGCGTTCAAGGTACTCGTCGACTACCCGTGGGACGAGCCCGGCCACACGGTGGACGAAGATCGTCTGCGCGCCACCAACGTGCGCAAGAAGCGAGGCGTGATCTACACGGCGTGCTGGTTGCCGCGGCACATGAGCCCGACCGAGCTGGGAGTGCTCACCGAACTCGCGGCGGTCCGATACCTGCTGTCCGATGCCGGTCAAGAGGACCTGCTGGAGACCCTCGGTCCGCAGGATCGCAGCAAGGTCATCGAGCAGGCCGGGGTTCGCGAGAACCAGCTCAAGGGACAGCTCGTCGAGCTCCTCCGTGAGGTCTACGTCCGCCACGGCGAGCTTCTGGCGCTCATATCGGACGTCGACTCGCGACCACAGGACGGGCTGACCCTCGCTGAAAACCTCAGCCGGATCACTACGCTCCTCATGGATCGCCAGTATCCGCAGCACCCTCACTTCGGAGCGGAACCCAAGAGAGGGGACCTCGAGACGCTGCTCGATTGGATGGTCCAGGCGGGTGAAGCCAACGTCTCGGTCGCCTATGACGAGGGGGCTGGCAAGGTTCTGCGGACGCTCGGACAGCCGCTCGAGATCGTCAATCTCGGCCAGACCAAGGCCTCGCTCCGCCTCGACTCGCGGTACATCAAGGATGTCTTGCAGCGCGCCGACAAGGACTCGGTGGCGTGGGCCCCGATCGCCGAGCATCTGCGCGACACGTACGGCCTCCAGCCGCCGGTGGTCGACCTCTTTCTTTGCTTCCTCTGCCAGCGGGACCATCGGGCGCTGCAAGAAGTCGACGGAGAGCCGGTCGATGCGAAGATCGGCATGTCGCCGTCGCTGCGGATCCGACTGCAGCGCGGCACGCTGATCGGTGCTGCGGATTGGCACCGACTGCGGGACCTCGGGAATCACCTCTTCTCAGAGCCCAGACCGGGAGCGCACCGCTCGCTTCAGGGACAAGACAGGTTCGCGGCGACGCTGAAGCAGCGCGGCAAGGACAAGCGCACGATTCTGCAGCGGCTTCACCAGCGCCTCGTCAACCTCGGCGCAGAGGGGAGCGCTCGCGTCGAGGAGCTGGCCGGCGCGAATTCTCGCCTGGCTCCTCTGGCCCGGGCGACGACCGACAGCCACGAGGTGCTCACCGAGCTGCTCGCGGCCTGGCCCGATGACGCCCCGGATCCTCTGCGCAGCCTCGTGCAGAGCGCTGAGGCCGTGCGTGACGCGCTCGCCGATCTCAACGAGAACGCTCGCAAGAACTTGAAGGCCGGAGTGAACCACAACACCCTTGGCTCCGATGTGCGGGACCATCTGGAGGCTCTCGCGGGACGATTGGCGGCGGCGCAAGCCGAGAAGCCGTTGGCGAAGGAGTGGGTCAAGGAGTGGAACAAGACGGCACAGCAGCTCATTCACAAGCTGCTGGAGCAGCCTGCGCCGCCACCGCCGCCAGGGCAGCCTGCGCCGCCCACCGGACAACCGCAGGCGCCCGTGCCCCCTCCACCCAGCGCGGCAGCCACGCTCTGTGAGCAGCGGCTCAACCCAACGGATCCCGATGCTGTGAGTGACTTCCTTGTCGAGGTCCGCGCTGCGCTTTCGAAGCAGAGCGATGCCAGCATCCGCGTGGCACTGGTGCGGCAGGAGACCCTGTCGTCCGAGGAAGACGGCGAGTGAGCGCTTCGCAGCTGCTACTGCGGCGGTTGCTCGAGCAAGCGGGCGGCGCCGCCGAGACCGGCTACGTCCTCGTCATCGACGGCGAGGGCCTGGAGGACCTGCCGGACGAGATTCCGACATCCAAGGGATCCTACGCCGTTCATCGTGCCGGTAGCGAAATAGGCCTGCGCCACTTGCTCTGGAAGGCCAAGGGCGCGCCGTTGATCGCCGTGCTGCCGGAGCAGCTCGCCCGCCGCGTGCAGAAGGCGCCAGACCTTCTCCGGCGGGCCCGCAACCAGCGCGTGCACGCGCTCTCGGTCAACGACGTGCTGGAGGTCGTGCTTGGCGTGCGCGTTGTCGGTGCAGAGGCACCGTACATGCAGCAGCTCGCGCTCGAGCACGTCGACAAGCTGGGCATGGCCATCAGCCAGAGGACGCTGCCCACCGTCGTCGATCGAAAGCTGCTGACCGAGCTCCTTGTGGACGCCAGCGTCGGGGAGCAAGTCCGCACGCGGACGCCCGCAGAGCTGCTCGCCACTTGGGTGCAAGATCCTCCGCACTGGCAAGAGAACGTGAGCCAGCTCGTCCGCGATGCGCTGCCGAGCCTGCATGGGGACGAGGGACAGCTTCTCGCATGGGCGCTCGGAGAACCAGAGCAACGTCTTCGACAGCTGGTCGTGCACGGCGCAGTGTTGACGGTGGGCGCAGTGTTGACGGTGGGTGCAGTGTTGACGGTGGGCGCAGTGCTGGCGGTTGATGCCCCAGAGCTACCGAAGCCTGCATGGGGACCGCTGTGGCGCGCCGCCACGGAACACCCCATCGAAATGGACCGACGGATCCTGCGCCGGACGCTCTCTCACCTCGCCGAAGAGACCCTCACCGTGCTCGGGGACGGCGCGAGCTCGCTTCTGGCC
>JAKSBK010000423.1 GCA_022361155.1 Pseudomonadota bacterium | reverse complement strand
CGTTTCCGCAGTCAGGCGCTGCTGGACGAGGGCGGGCTGCTTACCTGCATGGCGTACGTGGACCTGAACCCGATGCGGTCGGGCGCTGCCAAGAGTCTAGAGGGCTCGGAGTTCACGTCCATCCAGGAGCGGCTACGCGAAGTGGGCCAGGCGGCGCAGAAGCGGCGCAGTGGAGCGAAGCGGAACCAGGGCAGGCGGCGGCAGCAGGAGGAGGGCGAGGCAGGGCGAGTGGACGAAACGGGGCGGCTTGCGGAACTGCTGCCTTTCGCGGCCCCCGACGCGGAGCCAGGGGCGGTCGAGCGCACTCAGGTGCCGATGCTGTTCGATGAGTACGTTGCGCTGCTGAGGCGCACGGGGGCAGCGATTCGAGACGACCAGGTGGACGCTTTGCCCCCAAAGCTCGCAGCGGTCGTCCAGCGTGTGGGGCTCGAGCCGGCACAGTTCATCGCCGCGGTGCGTGACTACTCGCGCACGTTCTTCACGATGGTGGGCCAGGTCAGCCGCATCGAGCTTGAAGGTGCGCGACTGGGCAAGCAGCGGGTCAAGGGGGTAGGCGCCGCATCGAGATTGTACAGAAAGGCTGGCTAGGTGGGCCTGGCGGCTGGAGCCTGCAACCGGCGACGCATGGACGAGTTGTCTGGCGCCCCGCGTGCGCGTCCCGCAGGCTGGGGTCCTGGACGGGCGGACTCCGCGGGTATCTGCGAACCAGCGCCAGGACTCGGTGAGCTCACGGCGTTCGGGTGATGCCCCGAGGTGCTCGCGGGGTTGGCTTTGATGAATCTTATATTGGATGTCTTAACTCACCTTCTGCCTTCGATTCTTCGAGATCGTGTTCGGTGAACACCTCCAGGGTCAATACTCCCTGGTAGTTTGCCCGGGTTAGGACTTCGAGCAGCCCTTGAGCTCGCGCTCGCGGGTAGTGACGTAGCGAGCGGTGATCCTTCCCGGCGGCGGTCACGCCGTGCCACTGGATAACCCGCGTACGATGCAGATGACGTTCAAGAACCTCGGATTCGTCGCGACCGTCCCTCAGGAGATGACCGACGTCGAGGGCTACGGAAATGTCGAGATCCTCCAGTACTGGCTCCAGCAACCGCAGGTCGTAGTCGAGCGACTCTACACACAAATCGCGACTGGCCAAACCCAATGCGAGCAGTTCCTCGAGCGATCGCGCCGCGCGTCTCCTCCATGCACACAGATCCGTGGGCACGTGCGCGTCGTGCTCTCGCTCCCCGAGATACACATGCACGATGTAGACTTCCGGGGCGAAGGGAACCGCCACCTCGATGGCTCTGCGAACCGCCACGACCGATTCGCGACGCCTGCGTTCGTCGGAGCTCGCGAGGCTCACGTCGAGCGGCGTGTGGAGCGAGTAGCTGAGCTGCTGCTCACGTTTGATCCGCGCCAATCCTTGGCACTCCCTGGGTGAAGGAAATGTAGCGTCCCCAACCG
>JAKSBK010000422.1 GCA_022361155.1 Pseudomonadota bacterium | reverse complement strand
CGCAGCTCGAAGGAAGCTCGCGCTTGACGTGGGAGTGGATCGATCCTGTTGGCGCTGATAAGGCACGCCAGTGGCTCTTCGGATGGGAGGACGAGCGCGCGGCGGTCGAGCACACCGGCGAGGGCGAGCATGCCGTGCACATCGTGGTCATCACTCTTCGCAGCTGAACGACGACTGTAGTGCGTTCTTGCGTGCTCTCATCTCCTCGGAAACGTAGCCCGGGGTGTAGCCGCCTACAGTCGGTAGCCGGCTCGAACGTAGCCGAAGACGCCGGGAATCTCGTAGGTCGTCGCGTCGAAGCCGCGATCGCAGCTGTAGCAGACTGGAGCAGCGGAGCCGAAGAGGTTGTTGACGCCGACGGTGAGTTCGAGTTCTTGCTTGAACTGCTCCGGTGTCCAAGTCACCTGCACGTTATGGTACATGGCCGCGGGAATCCGGCGCGTTTCCTGAGTCGGGTTGGAGCAGAACTTCTCGAAGAAGGTCACGCCCTCACCGGGAATCATGTCCTTTTTGGGAAGCCCCCGACAACTCTCCTGTACGGAGTGGATGTAGCGCAGCGTCCACGAAGCGCGCAATTGGTTTCCATACGACCATTCGCCTATCAGCGTTGACTTGAGCTTGGGGAACGCACGCGTCGGGCTTCCGACCTCGGTTCCGGCGCGCTTGATGGTTGCGGTGCCAGTTTCGGTCCCGGCTGGAATGACGTCCGTGAAGCTCATCAAGAAGCTGCTGAGCGAGGTGAGCCGAAAGCGGCCGGCCGCGGTGTCGGGGGACCGATAGCTCAAGCTGAAGTCGATGCCGTCGGTAGTGACGCTGCCGAAGTTGGTGAGCTGACCGTCGATGCGCTGAATCGCGCCCCCTGGCACCCGCTGAATCCGGGCACATGCGATGGGGTCGTGACCGAGGATGCAGCGGTCGAGCGTAACCTGTCCGTTGATGGCTTGGATCGCGTTGTCGATCCGGTAGCGGTAGTAGGTCAGCTCGAGCGACAAGTGGTCCGCCAAACCGGAGTCACCGACCCACTTGGGGCTGTAGGCCAACGTGGCCGTCAGGCTGGTCGAGGTTTCCGGCCGAAGCTGGGGGTTGCCGCCGGTGGTGACGGGAAGTTGACTGTTGGCCTGCGTGTAGGAGCCGTCTGGGGGCAGCACGCCGCCCCACAACTGATTGCAGCGGGCCCGAACTTGCGGATCGGTGGTGTTTTGATTCAACCCGGAACAACCATCGTTCAGGGTCTGGAAGAATCGTGCGGGCGAACCGAAGAGCTCCCCAATGCCAGGCGCCCGAAACCCCTGACCCCAGGTGCCACGCAGGAGAAGGTCGCTGGCCACGCGCATGCGCGAACCAAACTTGAGCGTGGTTTGGTTGCCCGAGGTCGCGTAGCTCGAGAAACGAGCGGCGCCCGACAAGTCCCACAAGTCGAACACCGACATCTGGTCCAGGATCGGAATCCGGACCTCGGCATAGCCCTCGGCCACGTCGAAGCCGCCCTGGGTGGGAGCGGCAGGAATGCCTGCAGTGTCACCGCGCGCGACGATGCCATCGGGCTGGAAGAAGCCCTGTTGCCGGCGCCACTCTAGCCCCGCGGCCACGCCCACCATGCCGCCGGGCAAGTCGAACAGGCCACCGGAGATGTTGGCCGTGGCGTCGATCAGCGCCTGCTGCGAAACGTCTTTTTGAATGAACTGGATGTAGTCCAGCATCTCGCGCGTGATCGTGCCCTGCCCGTCGCTGCCCTGCCCGCCAAAGATGTCCAAGGGCACGCACTTGGGATCGGCCGCGCACTGGTTGTAGCTCAACGCCTGCCGAATCCGCTCCGCATCGAAGGCGTTGTCGTGGATCTGGTCGGCGCGGTTGATGCCATACAGCAAGCCGGCGTCCCAGTGGAAGTCCCGCTCCCCCATTGGCAAGTCGCCGCTGAGGCCGGTCGAGGCAACCAGGGTGTTGACGGTCTGCCGGAAAATGCGCGGACCCCCCTCGAGCGGCCGGCGAAAGATCACGTAGTTCGTTTCCGGGCCGAGGGCGAAGGGAAAGGGACTGTAATTCTGGTACTTGGGAAACGCGGCCGCCACGTTTGGATCGTAGGCTGG
>JAKSBK010000421.1 GCA_022361155.1 Pseudomonadota bacterium | reverse complement strand
GCGAATCTCCTACACGTGCTGCTCTACGTTGCCCTTGTCTCGGGAGTCACACCGCTGCTCGGGACCGCGGTGATCCTTGGCTCCTGGCAGCGCAAGCGCCTGCCGCCAGGCCTGGGGCGCACGCTGCTGCTGATCTGCGGGTTGCCGCTTGTCGCTGGAGCTCTTCAGCCCCTTGCAAGCCATGTCCCAGACAACGTGGCCTACCTTGGGCCGGCAACTGCGATGCTGATCGTCGTCGGGGCCGCCGGCCTGGGGGCCTTGCTGTCGCGGCGACCTCGCATGACGCCCATCGTCGCGATCGCACTAGCCACGCTGGCGCTCAACCTGCCAAATCTGGGGCAAGCCCATCGGTCGCTCGAGAGCGACCTGCCGGTGCTCGACACCTTGGGTTTGGCGCTGCTGGCGACCCCGCCGGCCAGAGCGCTCGTCGTTGCCGAGAGCGATTTCACTGCAGCAACCTGGATGATGCACAAGGACATCAGCGGTGCACGCCCGGACGTCGCGGTCGTCGTGCCCGGCCTCATCACGTCGACTTGGCATTGGCGTACCCTGGCAACGCATCCCCTCTTCGATGGCCGGCCGGTGAAGGGACCCGGCACGACCAACCGGGCCCGCTACCTCGCGGGCGCCCTCGAGCGCGCTCGCGGCGGGGTCGCCATCGCTTCGGAAGGTGGCGAGCGTCGTGAAGCGATAGTCGCCGGCCCGTATCTCGTTAGCTTCCCCACCCCACCGGCCAACAGCGACGGGACGGGCGTGTCAGGCCAAGCATCGTTTGACGTCGCAGAGCGACTCGCGGCTTTGGTCGGCCTCGAGCTGGCCCAGGGCCCGACGGGCGACACGGACACGGCGGGAGCGATCGTACGCAACCATGTAGTCGCCAGGGCTCGCTGGCTCACGCAACGCAACCAGGGCCAGCGCGCCCTCGCCGAGCTGCGCCGGGCACTGTTCTTCTTGCCCTCGGATCAAGTGGCGCTGCTGGGCAAGGCAGGACCGTTGCGGAGCGAGCGCCCTCCAGTCGTTCGGCAAGCGCGCACCTTCCTCATGGGGCGCGAAGACACCGTGCGCGAGGCCGCCGTGCTGCTGTTCCGTCTCTCGGCTCGGCGGCAAGCGTACGCGCTGCTGCAAGCGCAGCTCGAGCGTGGCGACCCCCGCGCCCTGCTTCAGCTCGGCTGGCTGAAGCTCGCAGACCGCGACGAGCCGGGAGCACGCGGCGCGCTACAAGCCTTCCTGCGTGTCGGTGGCGATTTGACACACGAGGTCCAAGCGCTGCAGCAAGCGTTTTCGGGACCCTGACCGCGCTCACGAGGAAGTTCGGTGATGAATCACGTTTGCCTAATAAATGAAACGCAAACAGGGCTATCCGAGAAGGTAACGGCGACGATTGCAGCTGGACTCTCGAAAGTCGAAAGCATCTGTGGCGGCTGGCGTGCGCGGATGCAACACTGCCAACCCGCTTGCATGCGTCGCTCTATTGACGCACGAGCCCCCCTGCAACTCGAGCTACGAGGAACCGCATGAGCAACCGTGAAGCAGCGCTCGCGTACCATAGCCGGGGCCGGCCTGGAAAAATCGAAATCCGCTGCACCAAACCGACAGCAACCCAGCGCGATCTTTCCCTTGCTTACACCCCCGGCGTGGCGGAACCGTGCCTGGACATCGCCGAGCTACCGGAACGCGTCAACGAATACACCGCGCGGGGCAATCTCGTGGCGGTCGTCAGCAACGGTTCGGCCGTGCTCGGCCTGGGCAACATCGGACCCAGAGCAGGCAAGCCCGTGATGGAGGGCAAGGCGGTTCTGTTCAAACGCTTCGCCGACATCGACGTCTTCGATCTCGAGATCGACGCGCCCACCGTCGAGGAATTCATCGAAACAACGCGCCGCCTGGAGCCCACGTTCGGCGGTATCAACCTGGAAGATGTCAAGGCGCCCGAGTGCTTCGAGATCGAACCGGCCCTTGAAGAGGCCATGGACATCCCGGTCTTTCACGACGATCAGCATGGAACGGCCATCATCTCCGGAGCCGCCCTGCTGAACGCCTGCGAGCTCGCCGGCAAGGATCCCGCACAGTGCCTCATGGTCATCAGCGGCGCCGGTGCCTCCGCCATCTCGGGAGCCAGGCTGTACGAGGCCCTGGGGTTCCGGCACGAGAACATCCTCCTGTGCGACACCAAGGGCTACATCTACGAGGGCCGCGAAAACGTCAACAAGTACAAGGCCCCGTACGCCCATCCCGACGACGGTCGCAGGACCCTGACCGACGTGGTCAAGGACGCCGACATCCTGATCGGGCTGTCGGTAGCCGGCGCCTTCAAGCCCGACATGATCCGGGCCATGGCGAGAGACCCGATCGTCTTCGCGCTCTCAAACCCGTGGCCTGAAATTCTGCCCGAAGAAGCCCACGCGGTGCGCGACGACCTCATCATGGGTACGGGTCGTAGCGACTTCCCCAATCAAATCAACAACGTCCTTGGTTTCCCCTTCATTTTTCGGGGCGCGCTCGACACGCGAGCCCGCTCCATCAGTCGCGAGATGATGGTGGCTGCGGCGCGCTCGCTCGCTGCGCTCGCACGCGAGGACGTTCCCGAGTCGGTCAGCCGCGCCTACGGCGGGGAACGGTTCCACTTTGGACGCGACTACCTGATCCCCAAGCCCTTCGATCCGCGCGTTCTGGTCTGGGAATCGCACGCCGTGGCGAAGGCCGCCGTCGAATCCGGTGTGGCGCGCCGCGCGCTCGATCTCGACCAATACCGCGAGGAGCTCGCGCAGCGCCTGGATCTGACCCGCACGTTCGTGTCCCTGGCGCAACGCAAAAGCAGGACCCAACGGCCTTGGGCGGTGTTCCCCGAGTCCCTCAACGAGAAGGTCCTGCGAGCCGTGCAAGAGCTCGGCGAGCAGCGCGTCGCTCACTGCATGCTGTTGGGCAACCCGGTCACGGTGAACAAGCGCGCCCGCGATCTGGGCGTCAAGATCCCCGAGGCCAAGATCGTGGAACCCCGGACGCTCGAGGGACTGGACGAGCTGGTGGACATCTATCGCAAGACCCTCGGACGCGACGGCGACCCCGTGATCGCCCGCCAGAACATCATCAACGACCCCTTGCTGTGCGCGATTCTCCTGCTGGAGGCGGGACGGGTCAGCGCGCTTGTGGCGGGGGCAGAGACCGCCTATCCCCAGGCGGCTCGCAAGGTCCTGCGGATCGTCGGCACGGCCGAGGGCTACCGGCATGCGGCGGGCATGCACATCGTACGCCTGCGCGACCGGACGCTCTTCTTTGCCGACACCACCCTCAACATCGCCCCCGATGCCGAGACCCTGGCGGGCATCGCCATCGCGACCGCGAATGCCGCCCGTCGCTTCGAGGTGGAACCTGTGGTGGCGATGCTGTCCTTTTCCAACTTCGGGGAGTCCGATCACCCCGAGGCGCGCAAGGTTGCGGAGGCCGTCAAGATCGTGCGCGTGCGCGCGCCGAACCTGCCGGTGATAGGCGAGATCCAGGCTGACTGGGCGGTGAGCCCAAACGACTTCGAGGAGCTCATTCCGAAAGACCGGCGCCTGGGCCGGCCGGCCAATGTGTTGGTGTTCCCCACCCTGGGCGCCGCCAACATCGCTTTCCGCCTGGCCCGCGTGCTCGCCGACGGCGATGTGATCGGACCGGTCATCTTGGGCCTGCGGCGCGCGGTCGGTCTGCTGCCTCGTGGCGCGTCGGTGGCAGAAATCGTGCGCATGACCTCGATCTGCGGCCTGGAAGCCCTCGGCAAAGGCGAGTCGAAGGCTTCGTAACTATGGCGCCGGACAGGAAGAGGTCCGGCTCGCCCTCTTGGCTTTCTCGATTTCGGCTTTCGCCAACGCCACCAAACGCTTGCCGATGCGTTGGGCCTTCTCACCCTGAAACTCGGTGCCGAACTGGGTTGCTTGCGGATTCACGTAGCGCACCACCGCGGTCAACCGGGGTCCCTCGGGCATATCCGAGAAGCTGATGCGCACCTCCTGGCCCACGCTCGCCGCAAGCTCGCCTTTCAGTGCAGCCCCGCCGGCAGACACATCGGTCAGGACCATGCGCGCCCGCACCCCGCCGACCTCGACCACAACCGGCCAGCGAGCTCGGTAGCGCTCGTGGCGGCGCTGGTAGCGCTGAAGCTCCGAGGGTAACAGCCTCTTGTCGGCCCCCGGCCGTCGGCTGATGGGTGGGCGCGCTGCCGGCGGCGCCTTGACTTTCGCCACCGGCTCGACTGGCCGTGGCTTCAGCCCCGCAAGGCGCTCGGCGATCTTCAGCAGCCAGCGTTCCTCTTGCTCTTTGCGCCACCGGCGTATGAAAGGCGCACCGTCCGCAGCCGACTGCTCTATGCGGTCCGAGCGTCGCAGGGCGCCCACCGTCGCCACGCGAATTGCAAGCACCTCCTGAAGCAGGCGGCCGAGCGCGTGGATCTCGTTGCTGTCCTGCGAGGAAGCAAGCAGATTGCCGAGCAACGAAAGCTCGTAGTTGCCCAAGGCTTGTTCGAGGCGCTCGGAAAGCGCGGGCTCGCTGCTCGCCAGGCCGGCGACCATCTTACCGATGCGACCGTCGGGCACGCTTCGGGCTGCTCGCTCGAGCGCCGCCTGCGAGGCTTCGTCACCTGCCAGGCTCTGGATGAGCTCCAAGATCGCACCGTGCATCACGGCGTAGGCGGCCTGGATGCCATTCGTTCCAGGCGTGACGACCAGGACCCGCGCGTCCGCGCGCAACAGCAGCTCGTGCGCCGTGAGGTTGCGATCGCAGTCGAACACGACGGCCTTGGCATCAAGGCCGCGCGCCTGCTGCACCAGCTCATCGACGGCGGCGGTCCCAAGCTGGTGCTGCGCGGCGAAGCCGCACACCAGGCGTACACCCTTTGCGACGGTTTCGAGCGCGGACGCCTCGAGGCTCCGCTGACCCGCCAGGAACGACTCGAGCGTGACCTCCGGTGCCTCGAAGCCGAACAGCTTGTGCTGCGACGGGTTTTGCAGGCAGGTATCCACCACGACCACCGGCCCCAGCTTGTGCGCGAGCGCTATCGCCAGATTCGTGCACACGACGCTCTGACCCGCGCCGCGCACCCCGCTGACGACAGCTACCAGGAGGGCTGTGGATTCGGCTGGCACACTGTGGCAAACGACTGAAACGCGTGCGGTTTAGGCGTCTCACATAAAAAACGCGCAATCCCGCCCACCTTTCCCTACCCGCCGGTCAAGCCACCCCCGACCTGGGCGCGCTACAGACCGCGTGCAGTCAGCCCCTGCCGCTGTAGTATCGTCAAAAAAAGAGTCGACCCGCTGAGCCACAATGGCCCACATGGGCCCTCACAGACTAGTATCGCTTGGAGCCGCTTTGCTGCTGACCTTGGACCGATCCTGGAGGTGACACATGAGGCGTCTTGCTTTCGCGCTAGGCACGAGCATGCTCCTAGCGTCGTATGCTTGCGGGGGCGGCACCGATCCGGCGATGCCAGGAACCGGCGCGACCAGCGGCGGGGGTGGCGCGACAAACCCGTGTGCGAGCGTGACCCCCCCGGGTCAGGAGCTGCGAAGCTGTCAAATGACCGGCATCGGCAGCCCCGAAACCTGGGCGCGCTGCGTGGGGAGCATGACCGACGACGACGGCAACGCCATCGGCGTGGATCTTGCTGGCAACATCTATCTTGGCGTGGGCATGGGGGATTCCGACACGGACGAGACTCGACAGGCCACCATGTGCTTCGGGATCTCCGCGACGGAATACGGCACGGTCGACTTCGGCGGGATGGCCTTGAGCAGCGACGGCGACGAGGACCCCGCCCTGGCCAAGTACGATCGAGCCGGCAATCTGATTTGGGTGAAATCGGCGCCCGGCATGGGTGGGGAAGGCGAAGTGCGGGCCGTGGCGGTGGACCCCGTGGACGGGAGCGTAATCGCGGTGGGCGATTTCCAAGGCGCCGCTGCTTGGGACCCCAATGTACCGCTGGTCTCCCAGCACCGAGACCTTTTCATCGCGGAGTTTTTCCCGGACGGAACCCTGGCATGGTCCCAGACCGCCATGGTGGTCCCGGACGCGATGGGTAACGGCGACGCCGATGCTTGGGGTGTGGCGGTCGTGCCCTCCACCGAAAACATCATTGTGACCGGGGACTTCGAAGGCACGATCACGTTCGGTGCCACGACCCCTCAGCCGAGAGTGCTCACCGCGCAGGGCACGACCGACATGTTCGTCGCCGAGTTCGACAAGGCGGGCAACGTGCTTTGGGCCGACGACGCGGGCGGACAAGGGGATAGGTCGGTGGGACGCGACATCACGATCGAGCCGGGCGACGGCAGCGAGCTGGTGGTGGGCACCATGAGCGGCAGCGGAGTCGAGCACATCACGGACCAATTCGGCGGTGATATCGCCCTCACGCCTATAGGGACTCGAGGCGACATGATCCTCGTGCACTACGACGCCCTGGGCAAAGTCATGTGGGCCACCCACGCCGGCAATCCCACCCAACGCACGCGCGGTGAGGGCGTGGGTCACGACTCACTCGGCAACGTTTACGTAACCGGACGCTTCACCGACTGCGCGTTCTTCCCCATGACCCCAGTCGTGCCGAACCTACCGGCAGCCCCCTTTGTGCCTGCCGCAGCGTGCGTGAACGGCCCGGGCTACCTCGCAGCCAAGTCGGCAGGGGCAGGGGACGCGGACTGGTTCATCGTCAAGTACGACCCCAGCGGAATCCCGCTCTGGGTCAAGACTGCGGGTGGTCTAGAAGACGACCGCGGCTACGCCATCGAGGTGTACGACCCCATCCCACCCAATCCGGCGGCGGGTCCACCTGCCTTGTATGTCGGCGGCCGCATTCAGGGGACCGCGACCTTCGGCACCCCACCGGGCCCAACGCTTATGGCTACGTCTCCCAGCACGGGCAGCGGCTTTGGCGGCGACAGCCATGCGGTCGCCAAGTACGACCTGGAGGGCAACCTCCTGTGGGTCAAGACGGTGGGCGGCACTGGCGACAACGATCTGGAGGACATCGCGGTGGACCCGACCGACGGAGCGGTTGTCGGAACCGGCAACTTCGCCGGGACAGCGATTTTTCAGGGTGGCATCATGCTGCAGTCGGCATCCGGCAACGTGGGCAACAACGACGACGACATCCTGTTCTGGCGCTTTCGTGCGGACGGGAATTGAGCTAAGGGTCCACCCAAGAACAACTCGATCGGCCGCGGCCATGCCTCCTCGCGGCCGTCCCCGTCGTATGAGTCCTTCGACGTAGTGCCTCAAACCCGCAGGTCGGATCGCAGCAAAGGTAAATGCTCGTGCAAACCAGACACGCGACTCGGCTGGCCGTCGGCGCACGTGGGCGCTTGTCGCCTCCCCTGCCGGCGTGGCTCGTGCTCGCAAGCGCCCTGCTGGCCGCGGCCTGCGGAGGCGACGAGAGCCCTTTGCCCATGGCCGGTAGCGGTGCTGCTGGCGACGCCGGTGCGGCCGGGGGCGGTGGAGGCTCCGGCGCCAGCGGCCAAGGTGGCGAAGGTGGGGCGGGCGCTGGCGGTGCCTCGGGGACAGGCGGGGCTTCAGCCGCGGGCGCTGGCGGACAGGGAGGCGATCCAACGGCTGCTCGCTGCGCAAAGCTGGGACCCGCCAGCGAAGTAAGGGCCTCTTGCGAGCGCACCGGCAACGGGACGGCAACCACGTGGAGCCGTTGCGCCGGAGGGCTCACCGACGACGACGCCAGCGCGGTCGCGGTGGACCGTATGGGCAACGTCTATGTGGGTATCGGCCTAGGCGACTCGTCGGACGGCGAGACCGAGGACGCGCTGGCCTGCTGGGGACTCAATGCCGAGCGTTACGGCACGGTCACCTTCGATGATATGAGCGTGACGAGCCATGCCGACGAGGACCCGGCGCTCGCGAAGTACGACAAGAGCGGCAAGCTGCTCTGGGTCAAATCCGCGCCCGGCATGGGCAAGGAGGGTGAGATCTTCGGGCTCGCAGTGGACCCCAGCGACAACTCCGTGGTGGCGGTCGGAGCCTTTGTTGGAGAGGCCGGGTTCGACCCGGCAAAGCCCCTCAGGTCGAGCCACCTGAACCTGTTCGTCGTCCGCTTCGACCCCGAGGGCAGTGCGCGCTGGTCGGAGACCGCGTCGCTGACGCCCTCCATGGATGGGGCGGGTGCCGCGGTCCCGCAAGGCGTGGCCATCGACCCGGTGAGCGGCAACATCTTGGTATCGGGTGAGTTCGAGGGCACGCTCGTATTCGACACCGCAACGATGGAGATGTCCCTGAGGAGCCAGGGAAAGCCGGACCTGTTCTTGGTCGAGTACGACAAGCAGGGCAACGTGCTTTGGGCGGACAGTGCGGGCGGAGCCAAGGGCGAATCGGCGGGCTTTGGCGTCAGCATCGACCCGATGGGCAACAGGAGCGTCGCGGGGCAGCTGACCGGCGCGGCAACAAAGCAACTCTCCGGCGCTTCGGGCTCGAGCCTGGTGCTAACCACCTACGGTGGGCTGGCGGCCGCGTCCGATGCCTTGCTGGTGCACTACGACAAGAGCGGCAATCTGCTCTGGGCCACTCATGCCGGCTTTCCTACCAAGCAAACCGTGAGCCAGAGCGTGGCCCACGACTCGGCCGGCAATGTCTACGTCACCGGCACGTTCCGGGGCTGCGCGCTCTTTGCGAAAGCCCCGCACAAGCCAGGGACACCGGCCCCGGCCCCGGGCGTCGATCCGGCCGTGCCTAACCCGCCCTGCACCGACAGCCCAACCGATCTCACCGTCGAGGCCCACGACAGCAACGACAACGACCAATTCCTCGCCAAGTACGATCCGGATGGCAACCTATTGTGGGTCAAGAAAGCGGGTGGGCCCGAAAGAGACCGTGGCTATGCGATCGCAGTTTACGACCCGGGACCGATTTCCAGCGGCGGCTTCTTATATGTCGGCGGGCGCATCCGGAGCATCGCGACCTTCGGGGCAGCCCCGGGACTCGTGGAGGCGGTCAGGTCCAAGGCCCCAGGGGCAAGCGACGACAGCAACTCCATCGCCAAGTACGACCTGGATGGCGAGTTGCTCTGGGTCCAGGCCATCGGCGCCGACGGCGACAACGATTTCGCCGCGCTCGCCCTGGATCCCAACGACGGCGCGGTGGTGGGCACGGGCACCTTCGTCGGCATGGGAACCTTCCCGGGGGACGTCATGCTGCAATCATCGACCGACGCTCTAAACGAAGACGACATCCTGCTCTACCGCATCGACGCGAGCGGTCCATAGGCTTGGGTGGAGCCTTAGGAGCTTTCGGATCAACCTGCTTCGATCATGCGCCACCGGAGCCACGGGAGCGGGCAGTTTCAGCCAGACGACTTCGCCGCGCGCGGCGACCATTGCGTTCTCGAACCCGGCGTGATGGTGTTTCATCCCAGCCGGATACGTCTGGGTGACAACGTGTATGTAGGACACCAGACCATCCTGAAGGGCTACCACCACAACTGGATGGATATCGGCGACGAGGCCTGGATCGGGCAACAGTGTTTCCTGCACAGCGCCGGCGGCATCGAGATCGGTGAGCGGGTCGGCATAGCGCCGGGGGTCAAGATCCTGACCTCGGTGCACAAGGAAGTGGATCGAAGCATTCCGATCCTGTTCGCGCCGCTGGACCTCGCACCCGTGACCATCGAACGCCACGCGGACCTTGGCGTCGGCTGCGTCGTACTCCCAGGTGTCCGCATTGGAGAGGGGGCGCAGATCGGGGCCGGCGCCGTGGTCACACGCTCGATCCCCCCCTTCAGCGTGGCCGCAGGCGTCCCGGCTCGCGTGCTGCGAGAACGCAGCTAGTACCCGAGCGCTCTTGTCATCCAATGGACACACTCGACCTTTCCGTTGTGATCTTGGCGCACGATGAGGCGCGCAGCGTGCCTGCGGTGCTGCGGGAGCTCCGCACATGGCTGAGCGCGCACGAGCCCGACAGCGAGATCGTGTTCGTGGACGACGGTTCCTCGGACGGCAGCGGTGAGCTCGCCGATCAAGCCCTCGCCGGCTTTGCGGCGCGCAGCGTGCGCCACGACCGGCGCTGCGGGATGGGAGCCGGCCTGAAGACGGGAGTTGCGGCCGCGCGCGGCGAGTGGGTCACGTTCCTTCCGGCAGATGGGCAGATCGCGCCCCAAGCGATCGGCACGCTGAGGCAAGCGGCCGCTGCCGAAAAGGCTGACGTCGTGCTTTCCGCCTACGCCAGCCGCGACGACGGGCTCGTGCGTAAGTCGCTCTCGCTCGGCGTGCGAACCCTGATCACGCTGCTGCACGGTGTGCGTCTGAAGAGCGATGGCCCGTACCTTTTTCGGCGTGCGCTCTTCCTGCCGCAGCAACTGGCTTCGGACACGTTTTTTCTGAATTTCGAGTTCCCGATTCGAGCGCTTCGTGCCGGACTGCGCGTCTCTTGGGTCACGATCGAGTGCCGCCCTCGCCTGCACGGCAAGTCGAAGTCCGCCAGCTGGCAACGCGCGCTCGAAGTAGGCTCCGAGCTGGTGTCGATGCGGGTGCGTCTTGCACGCGACGCGTTTCGCCGCGCCCGCGGTCACCCGCCGTAACCAACGAGGTCCGCGCCGCGCTCCGTGGCTGTACCTGGCGCCATACCGGTTTAAGACCCAGTTCCTGCCCAGAATCCGATGCCAGGGCCAGGGCGAGCGCGCCCGCAGTAAAAAACCGCAGGAATAGCAGCGCTATTTCGAGGATTTTTTCGAGGACGAAAGCCGGCCTGGCGCGATTCTGGGCAGGAACTAAGGCTTGATGCGATCGCGCAACGTAGTCCGCGGCACACCCAGCGCCCTCGCGGCTGCGGCGACGTTGCCGCCGTAGCCGTCGACTACCCGCCGCAGCGCCTTCGGACTGAATTCGTTGCTGGCCTCTGCTGTGATGCGGC
Source organism: Pseudomonadota bacterium (assembly GCA_022361155.1). Classification (NCBI taxonomy): domain Bacteria; kingdom Pseudomonadati; phylum Pseudomonadota; species Pseudomonadota bacterium. The sequence goes on along the minus strand of JAKSBK010000421.1, from coordinate 28,756 downwards.
GTAGCGCGGCTGCAACGTCATCACGCTCGATGCAAGGGGAGGGACCGGCGGCCGCAGCAATGCAAAGCACGTTCATGAGCTCGCGGGCGTTGCCGGGCCAGGAGTATCCGCGCAAGAGCGCCAGCGCTTCCGGGCTGAGCGAGCGGGGACCCACCTGCGACTGAATCGAGCGTAGAAAATGGGCAGCGAGCGGTTCGATGTCATCGGCTCGCTCGCGCAGGGGTGCGATTTCAATCACCAGACGGGCAAGACGGTAGTACAAATCGAGACGAAACTCGGAGGAGCCGGCCAGGCTGCGTAGGTCGCGGTGCGTGGCACAAACGAGACGCACGTCCACCGCCAGCTCGCTCTCCGCTCCTACCCGCCGGATGCGCCAGGTTTCCAACACGCGAAGCAGCCGCGCCTGCAGCGCAAGCGGCAGCTCACCGATCTCATCCAGGAACAACGTGCCGCGATGCGCCTGCTCGAAGGCTCCGCAATGGCGGTTGGTTGCTCCCGTAAACGAGCCCCGCTCGTGACCGAACAGCTCGGATTCCACCAGCTGCGCGGGCAGTCCGCCGGCGTTGAGCGCCACAAAGCGCCCGGGGCGTGCGCTTTGCTCATGCAGCCGGCGTGCCAGGACCTCCTTGCCGCAGCCCGTCTCTCCCAAGAGCAAGACCGGCCACGGAAGCCTGGCGTAGCGCGTTGCCTCGGCCAGCACCTGTCGCATCGCCACGGAAGCTGCAATCGGAAACTCAGGGTCAGCCGCCGGACGGCGTTCGAGGGCCCACAGGTCCGTGCGCCCCAACCGGATGCGCGAACCCGGCAGCACATAGGCTTGCTGCACCCGCACGCCATCCAGGTAAGTGCCGTTGCGACTGCCGAGATCCTTTACCAGCAGGCCAGCTCGGCTCGGCTGGAAGCGGCAATGCTGCGGGCTGACAGCTTGGTCGTGCAGCACGAGCTGGTTTTCGGACGCCGAGCCGACCGAGATGGGCTTGTCGCGCACCGCAAACCGGCGTGCGTCCTGCCCGCACCCGACCACCAGGCTCAGCGCAGCGCCCGGCGGGCAACTCGAGCCCCGATCCCCAGGGCCTTCGCTCGGACCCCTCGCATGGCCGCGCCCCTTCGTCTGCGGAGCCTGCACTCGCAGTAGGCGGTGGTGTCTACCGAGGGGAACGGGCTGCGCCAAGGGCAATGGCAGCGAACGCCGGGACTTGCCACCGCCAACGTCGTAGGCGACTACGCTGCCCGCTTGCTCGCGCACGAGCCAATGGCGCGGTCCGATCTCCGGGTCCTGCACGCGAAGGTCGCAGTCGGCGGCAGAGCCTATCTCTAGCGGACAGCTGCCGAGCCGAGCGTCGTGAATCAGCTCGCCCCCGCGATAGACCCGAAGTGTGTTCATGCCGGCGCTCCTTTGCCGCGATTATCGGCCGCGTGGGACGGAGGTTGCTTTCATCGCTTGCCGTGGGGTGCACAGCACCGCTATGGTCCCGGCATGGAGTCGGTCTCGCGCCCAAGCCCCCTGGATGAGGTCCACCGGGAACTCGGGGGCCGCCTGGTCGATTTCGCGGGGTTCAGGTTGCCCGTCCGCTACAGCGGGGTGACCGCGGAGCATCGTGCGGTGCGCGAGGCGGCGGGCCTGTTCGATGTGTCGCACATGGGCGAGTTCGTGCTGCAGGGGCCGGGCGCGTGTGCGGCCCTCCAGTATATCGTAGCGGGCGACGTCGACAGTCTCGAGGCGGGTCAGGCCATGTACACCGTGTGCTGCAACGAGCAGGGAGGAATCCTCGACGACCTTATTGTTTACCGCCTGCAGCACGAGCGCTTTGTGGTCGTCTGCAACGCGGCCAACCGCACCAAGCTGGTGTCTCATTTTCGACAACTCACTGCCCAGCGCTGCCAGTTCGTAGACCGAAGCGACGATTACGCCCTAATGGCGCTGCAGGGACCCAAGGCCGAGAGCATCCTGCGCGCCTGCGGCGCAGAAGCTGACTTGACCGGCCTGGCACCGTTTCGGCTCGCCCGCGGGGACCTTTGCGGCCGCTCGATTATCGCCGCACGCACCGGTTACACAGGCGAGGACGGCTTCGAGCTGTTCTGCGAGCCCGATGCCGCAGTGCCAATCTGGCGACAGGTGATGAAGAAAAGTGACCGATTCGGGCTCCAGCCGGCGGGTCTGGGAGCCCGAGACACGCTGCGCCTGGAAGCACGCTTGTGTCTGTACGGGCAGGACATCGACGAAAGCACGAATCCCTTCGAGGCCGGAATCGGCTGGGTCGTCAATTTGAGCAAGCCGAGCTTCCTGGGCCAGTCCGCGCTGCAAGCCTGCAAGCGGCAGGGAGTTTCGCGCAAGCTGGTGGGCTTCCAGATGCGTGGACGAGGTATCGCACGTACCGGCTACCCGGTGCTAGACAGGTCAGGTGAGCGAATTGGCCGCGTCACAAGCGGCGGCCCAGGTCTCACCGTGGGGCACAACCTCGGTCTTGCCTACGTCCCCACCGCGGCATCCAAGCGAGGGACCGAGCTGGGGATCGAGATCCGCGGCAAGGTCGTGAAGGCGGAAGTCGTACGCACTCCATTTTATAAGCGGCAACGGTGAAAATAGATCATGGCAACTTTTCCAGCGAACCTGAGGTACACCAAGGATCACGAGTGGGCATCCGACGAAGGGGACGTCGTCCGCATCGGGATCACGTCCTTTGCGGTCGAGCAGCTTGGCGACATCACGCTGGTGGACCTGCCGGAGCCGCAGACAACGCTGGAAGCGCTCGCGCACTTCGGGGACATCGAGTCTGTCAAGGCGGTGAGCGAGCTGTTCGCTCCCATTAGCGGGGAGATCGTGGAGATCAACGACCAGCTGCAGGAAAGCCCCGAGCTGGTCAACGAAGCGCCCTACGGTGAGGGCTGGATGGTACTGATTCGCCCCACCGATAAGCGGGAGCTCAAGGCGCTGATGGACGCGGACGCCTACGAGCAGTTCGTGGGAACGCTTGAGTCCTGACCGGTGGCGGAGCCCAGGAAGGGCACGGCGCGCCGGCCCGTTCGGCGGTTCACGGGCTTGGCGCTGCGTCTGCTCATCACCACCGGCGCCCTGGGCTACCTGCTCACCATCGTCGAGCCCGCGCAATTGCTGGGGGCCCTCGGTCGGGTGTCCGCCTGGGCGGTCGTGCTCGGTATCGCGCTGTACCTGCTGGCTCTGGCGCTGGCAGCGGTCCGATGGTCCCTCATTCTGCGCGCCTACGGGGCCGGCAACCCACCTCGACTTCGACGCCTGCTGCACCTGCACCTGGTAGGCATGTTCTACAACCTGCTACCGGGCGCGGTAGCGGGCGACCTGTTGCGTGCGCTTGGCACCCGGCAGGCATTTTCGGAGCGCGGACTGACCGGAGCGCTCGCGGTCGTGTTCGTAGATCGGGTTTTCGGTCTAGCGGGCTTAATCCTGCTGGCGGCCAGCGTGTTCTATCTGAACCCGCTCCCAGGCGTCGAGGGTATCTGGCTGTGGAGCGCGCTGGGCCTGACCGCCGGCATCGGCGTCATCTTGGCGATCGGCCTGGGCCGGCGCCTGGCGGAGTGGCTGCCGGGAGGCCTGAGCCGCTGGGCCGCGGGCCTGCCGGCGATCAAGCTGTTTTGGCCCTTCATGCTGGCTGCCCCGTTCGCCATGGCTACGCATACGCTCGTGGCGGTCAGCGGCCATGTACTGGTTACGGCGCTGGATGCGACCGTGACACCCATGGACTCTCTGGTGGTCGTGCCGCTGGCAGCGGCCGCCACCTATTTTCCGCTGACGGTAGGCGGTGCCGGCGCGGTCGAGGGTGCGATGGTCTTTCTGTACGGCCGGGTCGGGGTGGCTGAAGCCAACGCCCTCGCGACCGGGATCCTGCTGCAGTTGGCCAAGCTTGTTACGTCCGGCGTCGGGGGCCTTGCTGGCGTAGTCTGGCCCCTCGGAATCGACATCAAGGATGCACTGGCCCGCAAGAGCGACCCGCAAATGCCTACGGCCCTCGAGGGTGGGGGCAAGACAAACCGCTGAGGGCGTCTTCCCCTGCCGGCGCTTGTCCGCTATGCCTCGGGCCCATGGCGGACGAAAAGCTCACGGATCCCGTCGAGCGTCTCGAACGGCTGGACCGGCTGGCCCTCCTGGGAGGCGGCCAAAGCCGAATCGACAAGCAGCATGCCTCAGGCAAGCGCACCGCCCGCGAGCGCATCGATCTGTTGCTCGACGCGGGGTCCTTTGTGGAGCTCGACCGCCTCGTCACCCACCGCTGCCACGACTTCCGCATGGATGAGCAGCGGATACCGGGAGACGGAGTCGTCACGGGCTACGGTCTTGTGGACGGACGCAAGGTATTTGTGTTCGCGCAGGATTTTACGGTGTTCGGCGGCTCGCTGAGCGCAGCCTACGCGGAGAAGATCTGCAAGATCATGGACCTTGCGCTCAAGGTCGGCGCTCCGGTGATCGGGCTCAACGACTCGGGCGGCGCACGCATCCAGGAGGGTGTCGAATCGCTTGCCGGTTATGCAGAGATCTTCCTGCGAAACACCTTGGCGTCGGGCGTCGTGCCGCAAATCAGCGCGATCATGGGTCCGTGTGCCGGAGGCGCCGTGTACAGCCCCGCGCTCACGGATTTCGTCTTCATGGTGAGCGGCTCATCCTACATGTTCATAACCGGCCCGGATGTCATACGCACCGTGACCCACGAGAAGGTCAGCAAGGAGGAGCTCGGCGGCGCCGCTACACACAACAACAAGAGCGGCGTGGCTCACTTCGCGTGCGACGACGACGAGCACTGCCTGAAAGAAGTACGCCGGCTCCTTTCGTTTCTTCCGAGCAACAACCAACAAGACCCTCCCAGAGCCGAGTGCACCGATCCCGTCGATACGCCGTGTGAGCAGCTCGAGAGCCTGGTGCCGCAAGATCCTTCCAAACCTTACGACATGCTGCAGCTCATCGAGCACGTGGTGGACGCGGGGAAGCTGTTTCAGATCCACTCGGGTTTCGCTACCAACATCATCGTAGGCTTCGCACGCCTGGCTGGACAGAGCGTTGGAATCGTCGCGAATCAACCGCTGGTGCTCGCAGGTTGCCTGGACATCGACGCGTCGCTCAAGGCGGGCCGCTTCGTGCGTTTTTGCGATTGCTTCAACATCCCCCTGCTCACGTTCGTGGACGTACCCGGCTTTCTTCCCGGCACGAGTCAGGAATACGGCGGCATCATCAAGCATGGTGCCAAGCTGCTCTATGCTTACTGCGAAGCTACCGTGCCCAAAGTGACCGTGATCACACGCAAGGCCTACGGCGGCGCCTACGACGTCATGAGCTCCAAGCACATTCGTGGTGACATCAACTACGCCTATCCCACAGCCGAAGTCGCGGTGATGGGACCCGAGGGCGCCGTGAACATCGTGTACCGCAAAGAGATCGAGGACGCTGACGACGAGGAGCTCGCCAGACTGCGGTTCGTCGAGGAGTACCGCAGCAAGTTTGCCAACCCCTTCAAGGCCGCCGAGCTCGGCTTCGTCGATGCCGTGATACACCCGCGAAGCACACGCCGGCACGTCATCGGCGCGCTCGAGCTGCTGCGGGAAAAACGCGACAGCAACCCGCCGCGCAAGCACGGCAACTTACCCCTTTAGGGCCCGCGGCCTCTTGAAGATCTGGCTCCAAGTCGCCGGTGCCATCGACCGCATCAGCCTCGCGCTCGGCCGTGGCGTGGCGTGGATCACTTTGCTGATGATCCTGGTGGGAACGTACAACGCGCTTGCTCGCTACTTGGGGCGCTTCGTTGGAACCGAGCTGAGCTCCAACACCTACATCGAGCTTCAATGGTACATGTTCAGTGTGGTGTTCCTGCTGGGCGCCGCGCCTACGCTTGCTCACAATGCTCATGTGCGCGTGGACGTGTTCTACGGCCGACTCGGCACGCGCACCAAGGCCTGGATCGATCTTCTGGGAACGCTATTGCTGTTGTTGCCCTTCTGCACCTTCGCCGCATACGTTTCCTGGCCCGCCGTGCTGAGCTCGTGGCAGATCATGGAGGGTTCTCCCGACCCGGACGGTCTGCCGCGCTACCCGCTCAAGAGCGTGATCGTCGCAGCTTTCGCTCTGCTTGCGGGACAGGGCGTAGCGCTAGCGATCAAGAAGGTGGCGCTGCTTGCCGGACACTCGAGAGAAGACGCGTGAGCGAGCAGTACTTGGGGCCGCTCATGTTCGTGGCTGCGTTCGCACTCATATTCGTCGGCTACCCTGTAGCGTTTTCTCTGGGCGGAACGGCGCTGCTGTTTGCCGTTATCGGCGTGGCGGGCGGGTACTTCGAGTGGACGCTGCTGCAGGCTTTGCCGGAGCGCATTTTCGGGATCATGTCCAACTACGTCTTGCTCGCGGTGCCCTTTTTCGTCTTCATGGGCACGCTGCTCGAGCGGTCAAAGCTGGCCGAAGATCTGCTGCACAGCATCGGCATGCTCTTTGGACCGTTGCGCGGAGGCCTGGCGCTCGCAGTCGTATTCGTGGGCGCGCTGCTCGCTGCCGCCACAGGCGTGGTGGGAGCATCCGTCGTTGCCATGGGGCTTATTTCGCTGCCGGTTATGCTGCGCACCGGCTACTCCGCCAGCTTGTCGGCGGGGGTCATCAGTGCAGCGGGAACACTCGGGCAGATCATTCCGCCCTCGGTCGTGCTGGTCGTGCTGGCGGATCAGCTGGGCGTATCGGTCGGCGATCTGTTCGTGGGGGCGCTGCTGCCCGGCCTGCTGCTCGCGGCCCTGTACGCGGCCTATGTGGCGTCGGTGGCGCTGCTGCAACCCAAGGCCGCGCCGGCCCTGCCCGAAGAGCACCGGACCGCGAGGGGCTCTGCGCTGTGGCGCCAGTCGGCCCTGGTCATGGCGCCGCCCTTGCTCCTGATCGTGCTCGTGCTGGGCAGTATCTTCGCCGGCGTGGCAACGCCGACCGAGGCTGGCGCCCTCGGTGCCGTGGGAGCGATCGTGCTTGCGGGCTTGCGGGGACGACTCAGTCTCGGAGCGCTGCGCCAAACCTCCAACAGCACCATGTCGTTGACCAGCATGGTGATGTTGCTGCTCGTCGGCTCGACGGCCTTTTCACTCGTCTTTCGTGGCCTCTATGGCGACGTCTGGATCGAGGATCTGCTGACCAACCTTCCCGGTGGACGCACCGGCTTCCTGTTCGTGGCGAACCTCGCCGTGTTTTCGCTGGGCTTTTTTCTCGACTTCTTCGAAATCGCCTTCATCTTGTTGCCGTTGCTCGTGCCTGCGGCGCGCCTGCTGGGCGTCGATCTCGTATGGTTCGGCGTGATGGTTGGCATGAACCTGCAGACTTCGTTCTTGACTCCACCTTTTGGTTTCGCCCTCTTTTATCTGCGCGGCGTGACGCCTGACAGCGTACAGACAACGACCATCTATCGCGGCGTCATACCGTTCATCGTCATCCAGCTGATCGGCCTGCTGGCGCTCATCCTGTTTCCGGCCCTGGTCACCTGGCCGCTCGGGGACGCCCCCTGAATTGGGCAGTGCAGCTGCACCGTTGGATTCCTCAGCCATGGGTCGAGGATGGCAATCCATCTCGGTGACCTTCAAGCTCACGGAGCAGCCACGGAGTAGTCAGTGCAACGTATGGTTCTGTCCGTCGTAGCGGATCGTGGGGAGGTCGCCCGGTTGCGGCCTGGATCGCGACGGCGTCCTCACTGCCGCGATCTTGCGCGGCATGCTGGGCGACGGCACGTAAACGTCCGGCTTGTCTGCCACCGACGGCCCGGGGCCTTGCTCCGAGGCTCGAGTCAACCTGGCGGCGGCAGCGGCGCGCTCTTCGGCGCGCTCCTCCTGGTTCCAGCGGCGCAACGTGGCCGCATCGCGCCGGCGCCCGCGCGCGTAACCCATCAGCAGCAGGAGCAGGCCCACAACGCCGAGGCCGGCAAGGCCGCTCAGGATCAGCGGCAGGCGACCGAACCGCCGGCGCAGCTCTACGTTCCACTGTCGCTCGAGCTCGCCGATGGACACCCGGTAGGCCCTGTCGACCGCTTGCTTCCAGGGCATCCCGTCACGCACGTGTCGTATCAGGGCCCCGAAACGCTGCTGCATCGCGGGTCCGTCTCGCAAGAAGGCCACGAAGTCCGCGCTCTGTGCGTAGGCCAGGTCGATTCTGTGGTGCCGGCCCGGAAAGCCCCTCTCCAAATCCTCCAGCGTCATGAGTCTCCCAGCCACGGTCCCCGCCCACAAGGTCCGAAAACGGGCTAGTGGCCGTTCTTTGGCCTGGAGCACGGCCAGGCCTTCCGAAAGCCAGCGGGGGGTTGGGTGCGCGCCGGTAGCGCGCACGAACGCCAGGTGCGACAGCTCGTGGACGAAGACGGTTTCGAGATCGACCAAGGTGAAGGTCTTGGGTGCCGTCATGCTGAGCAGAATCAGCCCGTGGTCCGCGTGAGCAGGCAGCGCCAGCCCGACCGCGTAGGTCGGGACGCGCAGACCCGGGGGGGCAAGCTCCTGCATTTCCTCGAGGTTTCTTGCGATGCGAACCTCGAACGCAGGGCCAAGCTCCGGCCCGAGCTCGGCGCTGATTCGACCCCATGCCTCTTGCCGGATCTCCTGCAACGAACGCACCTGTGCTTCGGCCTTGATGGGGTAGGTCCAGCGGATACCTCCCTGCTCCCGGCTTACGAAGCCTGTCTTGAGCGCGGTCGATCCCGTGGCTCGGAGGTCGCTGCCGCGGCTCGGGCGAGCGCAGGAGGCGGCGCTGAGGGTCAAGCCAAGTGCCAGCAGCCCGGCAGTCGAAGCACGTGCCCATCCGGTACGGCACGGCCGGCTCGAGCGTGCCCGAGCCATCACCGAACTGGCAAGTCGTCTTCGCACGGTAGCGGACCTGAACTATGCAGCGTAGCAGCTTCCGCTACAGCGTGGCGTGGATGGCGCACTTTCCTGCACGCAGTTCACAAAGAACGGATTCCAGTGCGTGCGCTCGAGTACCCGATCCGGATCTGGAAAATGACTTTTCCGGATCGACGAGGGCCGGGCGCCGCTGGCAAGGCGCGACGACGACGAATACTGGTGGTACTGGTGATCCGGCACATGTGGTGTTGAAAGAATCTACTGGACATGATCTGTGCCTTAGGGATGGGCAGCAGTTCAGGGACCCAGGCTCAAGACAGGGACCGAGGCCGAGCCAGGGGACCGAGGCCCACGACCGCGATCCCGACCCGTGTCAGGCCCCGACCCAGCCCCTGACCCTGACCAAGCACCCGCCCACGATACTCACCACTGCCTAGGTTGCCTCGGACCGGCCACGGCCACGACCACGACCACGACCACGACCACGATGTCGTCGCAACCCGCTGCCGAATCGTCCAGCCAGCAATACGCCCTCACCAAACTTTTTCTCAAGACATCTGATCGATCATCAGACTGGTGGTAGTGGTGGTATTTCGACGGGGCCGACGAAGACGAGAAGAGCCATTCTTGAACGGGTCCTAATCGGCATGACACTTCGCCCCTGCCTCAACACTGCCCTGACCCTGCCGTGGACCGTGCTGATGAGCTCCTTGGGTGTCGTCGCCGTGGCGAGCAGCGGCAACGTCAGCGTCTTTCGGCGCCTGGAACGCGTGTGGGCTCGGGGACTCGTCAAGAGTTGGGGCGTCAGCCTCGAGGTGCACGGCGGCGATCACGCTAGCGCCAGCCGCCCCTACATCGTCGTGTGCAATCACCAGAGTCTGGTGGATATCCCCACGCTGTTTCTGACCCTTCCAATGGTACCTGGGTTCGTGGCCAAGCAGGAGCTCGCAAGGGTTCCGTTTCTGGCTGCGGCGCTGCGCGCGGGTGGCCATGTGCTCATCGATCGCCAAAGCCGCAAGAGCGCCATCGAGTCGCTGGATGCGGCCGCAGCAGCCATTCACGCGGGGCTCACCGTTGCCATCTTTCCCGAAGGAACACGCAGCGAAACCGGCAGCGTTGGAAAGTTCAAGACCGGCGGATTCCACCTGGCCAAGAAGGCGCTGGTGCCCATACTGCCGGTAGGCATTCGTGGCACGCGAGCCATTCTGCCCAAGAAGGCTCTGCTCCTGCATCCCGGACACGTCGAGGTGCGTATTGGTGAGTGCATCGGCGTCGCCGACGTCGAGCGCCTGCCGGTCAAGGAGCTCGCCGAGCTGACGCGGGTGCGCATTGCAGCATTGAGCGGAAGCCCGCTCGCTTCAGCGTGAGCCGGCCCACGAGCCTGAGGCTTCCGTTTCCACGGAACCCAACTCCAGCGACAGCAGCGTCAGTCCGTGAGCCGGCGCTGTCTGCCCTGCGGCCTGGCGCCGGCCTTCAGGGCCCAGCAGGCTGGCGATGTCACCGGGGCCGAGCCGACCCCTGCCCACCTCCACCAGGGTGCCGACCAGGATGCGAACCATGTTTTTGAGGAACGCGCTGCCGGTGACCTCGATCGCCATCAGGTGAGGCTCGGACTGGTGGCAAGGGGTGACGTTCACCGTGTAAAGGGTGCGCGTAGTGTTGCGCCGATGGTCGTCGGCCGCCTGAAAGGCGCGAAAGTCGTGGGTCCCGACCAGCTGCTGCGCGGCCTGCCGCATGGCTTCGGTGTCGAGTCCTGTGCGCGGCAGCAGCGTCGAGGGGTGCCAGGCGGTCATGCGCTGCAGGGGCTGACGCGGGCGGGCAGCCCAGAGCAGGTAGCGGTAGGTTTTGCAGACCGCATGGAAGCGCGGATCGTAGCCGCGCGCGCAGCCCTCGGCCGCCTGGACGGCGATATCCTCAGGCAGGTAGCGATTGAGCGCCGCGACCCAACGCCGGGGCTCGAGCTTGCGGCCCGCATCGAAGGCAGCCACCTGACCGAGCGCGTGCACCCCCGCGTCGGTCCGGCTCGCACCGCGCACCTCGGAATGCCAGCCACCGATCCGGTCGAGCGCTTGCTCGAGCGCACCTTGAACCGTGCGGCGTCCCGGCTGCCGCTGCCAGCCTGCCAGACGCGCGCCGTCGTACGCCACGACGATGCGGACGCCGGCCCAACTCGTGGTCATAGAGAGTGTCTCCGAAACCCTGTTCCTGTTCAGAATGGATGCCAGAGCGAGCGCGCCCGCAGGACCGGACCGAGGAATACTGGGAGTACTGCGGTTCAGAGTCGACACCGCGCAGGCCCGGGACGAGGACGAAAGCCGCTCTGGCGCCATTCTGGACAGGAACGGGCTAGAAAAGGAACCCGAGCCCGGCAGCCCAGCTCTCGCCCCCGACGGGCAGCGAGTCGCCCTCGGCCGTGCTGCCGTAGAGCTCGAGAAACAGGAACGAGAGGTTGATCCCCCACTCCTCGTCGAGCATGCGGGCGGAGCGCGGCTGAAACACGCCCAGGTCGAACGCCAGCTGCAGCGCCCAACGAAAGCCTGGGCTGACGCCGCTGGCGTCGTCCACGCCCCCGGTAGCTGTGTCCCACAGCACCCACTCGTAGCCGAGCTTGGCCGTGAGCACCAAGGGGACCCCGAAACGTCGCGGCAAGGCATCCAGCCGCGCCACCGCCAGCAACGAAAAGGGCACCAGCCTGAGCGTAGTTTTCTCTTCAAGACGCATGCCTTGGCAGGTCTCCACTTGGCAGGCGCCCGCCTCGTAGCGAGCCCAGCCCAGGCCGAGGCCAACGCTCGCGACCCCGATCTCGGGCAACCTATGGGCGTGGATATCGAGCTCGGTCGCGAGCATCGGGCCCGAATCGCTGAACACCTCCTCGAAGACCACGTTGTCGGTGGGCTTGAAGGGCCCGAGCCTGAACTCGAAGCCAAAGCCTTCGGGCGATTGGAAACCGGGCTTCTGGGTCGGGGTTTGCTCGTCGTATTGCGCAAGCGCCGACGACAGGTCGAGCCCGGCCCAGCAAAGGCAAGACGCCGCCGCCAGAGCGGCCGCCAACCGCGTGCAACGGCTCATGGCCCGCTCCTGCGTGCGCGCGCGCTGCGCCGCAACACCAGCAGCGGGACCAGCAGCAGGGTCAGGCCCCAGGCGCAACCGGACCATGGAAGCCTCCCCGCCTGCGAGCCAGCCCCTGGCGCGCCACCCAGCACGCTACAGCCTTCATCCGGGGTGTGCCCGATCCGGTCCCGGTAGATGTCCCAAAAGCCGTCGGTGGGCACGCCCATGGCGCAGGCGACGTTGGAGAGCGGGCTGTGGTTGCCAGCCCGGTCCACGGCTGATACAGCCACGGCCGCCGTCCCGAACAGCGGCACCACGTTGTCCAGCGTCGAGCTGGTGGCCAAAGGCGAGTTGACTTCCTTGAAGCTCACCTCCGGAGAAAGCGTAAGAGGATCCACGCCTTCGCTGAACAACGTCGATACACAGGCTGTATCGATGTTCACATCGTAGTATATACGATACTTGTTTGTATCATCCACGAGCTGCCACGAGATCGGAATCTGGCTCTGCCCCCTCCCCGCGGTCACGCCCTGGGGAGCGTCAGGAGCGATGGTATCGAAGGTGACCTCGAACTGCGCCGATGCTTCCGCAGGCCCGCCCGTGGTCTTGAGTGCGATGAACCAGTAGATCCGCTTCTCCGACAAGTTGTCGCACGGCAATCCGAGGGCAGGTGCCCCGGGACTGTCCCTACGTGGGGTGGGACCACCCGGGTCTTCGCCGACCCCATCATGCATGCGCCCGGAAAAACCGGCCGCCCCGGCGCCGGCCGCGCCCGCCATGCCTCCGGCTCCGGCTGCGCCGCCGCCGGCGCCGCCCACTGAACCTGCGCCTGGTGCCCCGGCTCCGCCTCCCAAGGGAGACGCACCGTCTTGCACCCGAATCTGGACATCGGGGATCTGCATTTGATTGCCTCGATCCACGGTCTGGATGGGAGTACAGGGCATTTGGTTGACGGTGGGGTTACGCCGGGCCTCCTCGACGCAGTCGATGCCCGACCAGATCTCGATCCTGGGTGCTGTTTGGGGCAGCTCCTGAAGCCAGAAGGTCAGCACGATGTTGTCTCGGCATTCATGCGCGTTGATCGGGTTATTGGACAGGTTGAAGGTGGTGCCGGTCCGATCGCCCACGGCCGTCAACAGGACCGGAAACGTAGCCTGCGCGAGCGCCGGGCCCGCAGCAGGCAAGCACCCGATCACGGCCCCAAGCACGATGCCCCACACGCGCCAACCGGGCCCGTGCGGTTGGGCAATCGCCCTTACCGGTCCGCCTTGATAAGCATTTCGCTTGTTTTGATCCGACGTCCTGGCTGCGCCAGATTGGCGCTCGCGCCCCGGCGGCTGCGACAAGCTGTCAGAGCAGGAGCTGTTCTGCGATTTGGATGGCATTGAGCGCCGCGCCTTTCCGGAGATTGTCGCCGACGATCCACATCTGAAGGCCCCCTGGGTTGCCCAGGTCTTCGCGGATACGGCCCACCAGCACCGGGTCCTTGCCCGCCACGTCGATCGGTTGTGGGTAGACACCCTGGGCAAAGTCGTCCACGACCTCGACTCCTGCTGCGTCTGAAAGCAGTTTCCGTGCCTGTTCCGGAGTGATGGGCCTCTCCGTCTCGACGGCGACGCTTTCGCTGTGGCCCACCTCGACCGGGACGCGCACCGTGGTCGGCGAGACCCGAATCTCGGAGTCATCCAGGATCTTGCGGGTCTCGTGCAGCATCTTGAGCTCTTCTTCTTGGTAGCCCGTGCTGCGGTCGACCTTCCAGTGCATGAGCAGGTTACCCGCCAGCCGGCCCGCAAGGCGCTCGGTCTCGAGCCCTTCACCCGCCGTGAGCCCGCGTTGCTGGTCTCGCAGCGCTTCGAGGGCTTGGCTGCCAGCGCCGCTGATCGCCTGATACGTGGAAACCACCACGCGCCGGATCCGCGCCACGTCGTGCAATGGCTTTAGGACAAGCACCATCTGGATCGTGGAGCAGTTGGGATTGGCCACGATGCCCTTGGGCCGACTCCGGGCTGCTTCGAGGTTGACCTCGGGCACGCACAACGGCACCTCGGGGTCCATGCGCCAGGCAGACGAGTTGTCGACTACCAGGGCACCCTGGCCCGCAGCCACAGGCCCCCACTCGCGTGACACGCTCGAGCCAGCCGAAAACAAGGCGAGCTCGACACCAGCAAAGACCGCCGGCTCGAGCGGCGCGACCGCAAGCTCGCGGCCCGCCCACGAGAGCCTGCGGCCGGCACTGCGCGCGGAGCCAAACACCACGATCTCGCTGACTGGGAAGGAGCGCTCGGCAAGAATGCCGAGCATGTGCTGCCCCACAGCGCCCGTGGCCCCAACCACGGCGACCCGATAGCCGTCCTTTGGCATCCAGAATCCGTCCTCAGCGGCCCGCGCCAGCGCGGGTCCAGCAGCAATTACGCCGGGCCAGCGGACTCGTCAACGCAGCATGCGCCTCACCGGCAACGCCATCCCGGATCCGAGATCCAAGCCGCGACGGCGCCATGTTGGATAGGAACGAGGCTTGCTTGACACCCAAAGACAGGAGGCGCTAGAAACATGCGCCCCTGTTGGTGCTTTTCGGGGATCGTCTAACGGCAGGACACCAGATTCTGGTTCTGGTTATCTAGGTTCGAATCCTAGTCCCCGAGCTATGGGTCCTGCCAGACCCGAATTGAAATCCCGGCCCCATCGTCTAGCGGTTCAGGACATCGGCCTCTCACGCCGGTAACACGGGTTCGAATCCCGTTGGGGTCACCAAGAATCCATCATGATCCCCGGGCAGGCGGTACTAGGTTTGCTGCGGGCACACGGACGCGATCGGGAGTAGGCTCGAACGCGTGCTGCTCGGGGACCGCATCGACACGCTGGGCTGGATCAGGGAGCCCACTCCGGTCGAGCGACTAACAGCGCTCGAGGACGAGCTTGGGCTCGATTACCTTGGGGTCAAACGGGACGACCTCTGCGGCGCGCTCGTAGGCGGGACGAAGGCCAGAAAGCTCGACGTGCTGCTGGCTGAACCGGCTTTCAGGAACGCACCTGACTGGCACGCTCTCGGAGCCATTGGTTCGGGGCAGCTGGTCGCCCTGTGTGCGGCCGCGCAGCAGCTAGGCAGACATCTGTGGGCCCAGTGTTTTTGGGAACCGCCAGGCCAACAGGTGCTCGAAAACCTCGCATTCGTGGCGTCGGGCCCCACCAGCTTACGTTTCCATTCCTCGCGCACGGCGCTGGCCATCAAGGACCCGCTCTTGCTTCTCGGCAAGGCGCGCAACGGCGCTCCTGTGATTGCACCGGGCGCGTCGGCCGAAGCAGGCATCGCCGGGATCGCTGCCGCGGGGCTGGAGCTGAGCGAGCAGATCCGCAGCGGAGAGCTGCCTGAGCCCGAGCGCGTGTACGTGCCCATGGGCAGCGGCGGGATCGCGGCCGGCTTGTCCGTGGGCTTTGCGCTCGCTGGCCTGCGAACGACGATTCACGCGATCGCCGTGGTGGAGCGGACGCTGAGCCCAGACTGGAGGCTGCATCAGCTGCAGCGCCGCGTGATCCGCTGGCTGCGGGGGCGGCACGTGCCGGGTGCCGGGCGCTGCGAGCCCGTGCCGGTCCGCATCGATCGCAGCCAGCTCGGCAGCGCCTACGGCGTGGCCACAGCAGCCTCGAGCCGCGTCTGCGAGACGTTCCAGGCGTACGGGCTTGCCCTCGAGCCCATCTACTCGGGCAAGGCCATGGCGGCTCTCTTGGCCGATGCGCGACGCATGCGCATCCCCAGCAGAGAACGGCGCTCCCGGATCCTGTTTTGGGTCACGCCGCATCGTCCGGGGCTCCCAAGAACCGATGACTGGCAGCAGCGCTTGCCCTCGGCGTTGGCGTCTCGCCTGCAAGCCACCGAAACCGGATCCGAACCCGGATCTCGCCCGGGGCGTCGAATCTGGATCGCGGGGGCCGGTCTGGGCGCGGGTGGCGCGCTGATCTGGTCACGGCTGTCGGGCTATCCACCGCGGCCAAACTGGCAAGGTCGTGTGTTGTCCGCCACCGAAGCACAGATCCTGGATGCGATCGCCGAGGCGTTACTTCCGCCAGCACCTCGAGGCGACCGGCTCTACGCCGTGGCCGACAAAGTCGATGCGCTGCTGTCACGCATGCCTTCTTGGCTGCATCGTGAAGTCCACAGACTGCTGGCGCTGCTCGAGCACGGGACTGTGCTGGGACTCGAGGTCTCCCGTCTTACCGAGCTCGAGCCCGAGCAACGCGAACGCTTCCTGGCCGGGCTTGCAACCCGCGAGGGCGTGTTGCGCCACGCCTACAAGGCGGTCCGGGCGCTGTGTTTCTTCGCCCACTACCAGCAGCCCCAAACATGGGCATCGCTGGAGTATCCCGGGCCGCTGGCAGGGGTGAACAACGGCGCGGCTGTCCCGAAGCGAGCGCGCTGGCCCGCGTACGAGCGCCTCGTCGCACCCCGTGGAGCACTGCCCCGGGCGGCTCGAAGGTGATCTTCGACGCTTCACAACTCCCGAAGCCGCTGGCGCTCGAGGCCGACCTTTGCGTGGTTGGCTCCGGTGCGGGCGGCGCCATGGTGGCCAAGACCGCTGCCGAGGCTGGCATGCGGGTGATCGTGCTCGAAGCGGGTCCCTTTCTCTCACCCGCAGACATGACCCAACGCGAAGAAGAGATGTTCCCCAGGTTGCTATGGGAAGCGGGCAATCGCATGACTGCCGATCGTGGGATCAGGGTGCTGCAGGGACGCGCGGTTGGCGGTTCCACAGTGCACAACCTCAATCTATGCAAGCGCATCCCGAGGACGTTACTGCAGCGTTGGACAGCCGCGGGTCGTCTCGGCAGCCTCGACAGCGGGACCTGGGATGCGCTCTACACGGACGTGGAGCGGATGCTGGGTGTTTCGGGTATTCCACCGGCACTCCGGAACCGCAACAACCGGCTGCTCGAGCAGGGCTGCAAGGCGCTAGGGTATCGGGGCGGACCGGTGCAACACAACCGCAGCGGCTGCATCGGGAGCGGATTCTGCGAGCTCGGCTGCGCCTACGACGCGAAGAACAACGCCGCCAAGGTCTTGATCCCCGCTGCCGTCGCCGCGGGCGCGGAGGTCGTGACCCAATGCCAGGCCGTGCGTGTTGTGCTGCGAGGCAATGCCGCTGTCGGCGTTGAAGCCGTGTCGCTTGACCCCGAGCGCCAGTGGCCGCTGGGTCGGGTCGAAGTGGAGGCACCCCGGGTGTGTTTGTCGGGGTCGGCAACGGCCACCGCTGCGATCCTGCTGCGTTCGCGGTGTCCCGACCCGGGCGACGAGGTGGGTAAGCGACTGCGCCTGCACCCGGCTGTGGTGGTGGCAGGCGAGTTCGAGGCGCCCGTCCGCGCCTGGCAGGGCATCCCACAGGCCTACGAGTGCACGGAGTTCCTCGACTTCGACCCCGGAAGCGAGCGCCGCATTTGGATCGTCCCGGCAGTCGCGCATCCGGCCGGCGTGGCGTCGATGCTCCCCGGCCATGGCGCGCTGCATCGGGAATTCATGACACGCTATGCTCACCTTGGCGCGCTCACCGCCGTGCTGCACGACGACAGCCACGGGCGAGTATCCCCCGACGGAGACCTGAATCAGCGTATCGACTACTGGCCCTCCCGCGCCGATCGGCGCCAGCTTGCCATGGGGTTGAGCGCGTGCGCGCGCTTGTTGTTCGCGGCGGGCGCCCGAAAGGTCTTGGTTCCAACCACGCCGCCCCGCGTCCTGACCGATCCCGGTCACGCACAGGTGCTGGCGCGGCTCGAGTTGACGCCCGGCTACGTCGATCTTGCAGCAGCGCATCCCATGGGAACGGTGCCCATGGGCGACGACCCATCCCAGGCCGCGGTCGGCAGCCACGGCCAGCACCACCATGTCGAGGGCCTATGGGTCGCGGACGGCTCGCTGTTTCCCGGATCGATCGGCGTACCACCGCAGCTGTCCATCTACGCATTGGGCCTACGTGTCGGACGGGCCATCGCGCAGGGGAGCTAGGGTACTAGTGCCTGGCAAGCGGTACTAGCCCGCATGGTCACCAGCCTCCGACCCGATCGGCCGATCTGCCCGCGCAAGCAGCCGCGTCCTCGTCTCAGCGTCCTCAACATGGTGCCGACTATGCCTCCGGCGCTTCGACTGCGGATCGGCTGTTATCACGGGCACCTCGACCGATCGGGGTCGAAGTTGGTGACCGATGCGGGCTAGGCGGCGCTCTGCATCTTCGCGGGCAGCGTCACACGAAAGGTCGCTCCCTGCCGGTCCGCACCGAGCACGTCGATGCGACCGTCGTGAGCGTCGACTATTTGTTTTGCCAGGGCCAGGCCTACCCCGATTCCGTGCGTGCGCTCCGAGTAGAACATGTCGAAGATGCGATCGGTGTTGGCAGGATCTACACCGTCGCCCTGATCGCTGACCTCGAAGACCAAACGCTCGTCGCCCTCGTGGTGCAGCTTGACCTCCACCACGCCTTCGTGAGGCGACGCCTGGATCGCATTCTTGATCAGGTTCCAAAGCACCTGGCGCAACTGAGCTGGATCCACGATCGCCTCGCAGTTGCGGGTGGTGTCCGTTCTATCGATCCGGATGCGCTTGTGGTTTGTTATCCCCCGGCGCGCCATGTCGACGACGTCGTCGATGAGCTCGCTCAGATTCTGGGTGACGCGTTGAGGTTGCGCCGGGCGGCCGAGCTGCAGCATGTTCGTGACGAGGTCGTTCAGGCGTTCGGTCTCGCTCAGGACAATGCCGAGGAGCCGGCTATCCTCGGCCGAGATCAGGGGCGACTCCCGGACGAGCTGCACGGAACCCGAGATCGACCCGAGCGGATTGCGGATCTCGTGGGCTAGGCCAACCGACAGCCTTCCCAACGTAGCCAACCGTTCGGCGCGTTCCGCGGCCCGGCGCAGCCTCGTGATTTCGGTCAGATCCTCCAGGACGATCAAACTGCCCGAGCTGCGTCCATCCGCTCCGCGCAGCGGGCTTACAGAGTAGCCTACGGGGAACCTGTCGCCTGTTGCTTTTCTTCCGCGCCCTTCCGCCCGTGCGATCTTCCAGGTCCCCTCGGGGTGCGGGGTCGCCTCGAGCTCGATCAGCTCGGGCAGCCGGCACGCCAGCAGCTCGCCCTCGCCGATGCCGAAGATCGCCGCGGCGGCCGCGTTGGCGCTGCGGATTCGCCCGTCGGCGTCCAGAGTCAGCAGCCCGGACGTCATGGAACGAATGATGTCCTCGTTCAGCTGGGCCAAGCTACGCGCGCTCGCGGCTGCGATGCGGAGCTTGCCCCCTGCTCGACTCAGGCGGGATGCCAGGTTGCTGGCAAGCAGCGTGAGCAGACCCAGGCCGAGCACGTTGAGCAGCAGCGCATAGACCAGCGCGTCGAAGCTCGGGCGGTAGTTGTCTGTCGCTTGATCAGGAGGCCCGGGCACAACTCCCACTGCCAGCAACGTGGACAGCACGACGTAGAGCGTGAGCGCCGCGATGCCTGTCCACCGGGCCGCTTTGGGACCCGTGACGATCGCGGCCATGAGCACCGTGATTCCAAACAAGACGGTACTGCCGCTCGTCGCGCCGCCGGTTACGAACACCAGACAGCTCGTAAGCAGTAGATCCCAGCTCAGCTGAACCGTAACGAGCCAGGAGCCTGGGGTTTGCGCCCTGAGCCACAGCGCGAAAAGGAGCGACACGCTGTAGGTCGCTGCGATGGACAGCAACAGGAAGCGCGGCGTAAACGATGAGAACCAGGTGGCCTCGCTGCCCTTGACCAAGACGGTGGCACCCAAGAGCATCGTTGCCACGGCCAAACGTGCTCCAGTCAGCCATAGGAGTCTCCGCTTGAGCTCCGAGGCTTGCCATTCACCTGCCAGGGTGGAGCTCTCCCTGCCCGCCAAGTCGGCACCATGTAGCTGTGACTCGCCGAGTCGCATTAGGCGCTATGGCGGCGACGTTTACGGGGCATTAATGGGTCTTGATCTTGCCGGCGATATCGAAGATCGGCATATACATCGCGATCAGCATGAAACCGACCATGCCGCCGATTCCCACCATCATGATGGGCTCGATGAGCGACGTCATGCCCGCGACGGCGACATCCACTTCCTCCTCATAGAAATCGGCGATCTTGTTGAGCATTTGATCCAGCGCACCGGTCTGCTCGCCCACACCGATCATCTGGACCACCATCGATGGAAACACCTTGGAAGCGGCCAGGGGCTCCACCATGGTGTGGCCTGCGCGGATGCCCTCACCGGTCTTGACGATCGCTTCCTCGACAATGACGTTGCCGGCGCTCTTGGCCACGATGTTGAGGGCGTCCAGGATCGGTACGCCTGACCCTAGCAGAGTCCCAAGCGTACGGGTGAAACGTGCCACCGCGATCTTGCGCATCACAGGGCCGAGAACCGGCGCCGTGAGCACAGCCTTGTGATAGAAGCGCTTGCCTTTGGGCAGGCGATAGGTGTAGCTGAAGAGTCCGGACACCGTCGCAATTCCGAGGACGATCCAATGAGCGCTGCCCAAGAATCCTTGGGACAGACCGATCACGAAGCGCGTCAAGCCCGGGAGCGAATCGTGTCCTCCGAAGTCACGAAACATCGACTCGAAGGACGGAATGACGTAGCTCAGCAGGATAACGAGCACAGCCACGGCGATGAGCATGACCGACGTCGGGTAGACCAGCGCGCTGCGCACCTGGCGTTTCAGCTTGACGCGCTTCTCGATATACACCGCCAAGCGGTTGAGAATCGTGTCCAGGATCCCGCCCATCTCGCCGGCCTGGACCAGGTTCACAAAAAGCTCGTCGAATACCTTCGGATGCCGTCTCAACGCATCCGAAAAGGTCGCTCCCTGCTCGACGTAGTTCTTGACGTCACGCAGGATTGCGTTGAAAGTCTTGTTTTCTCCCTGTGCGGACAGGATTTCCAGGCACTGCACCAGGGGCAAGCCGGCGTCGATCATCGTGGCGAACTGCCGCACGAAGATGACCAGCTCCTTGTCCGCGACGGGTGACCCGATCGAGATGTTGATCGAGCGGCCCTTCTTCTTCACCTTGGTAGGGCTCAGGTGCTGCTGCTTCAGCTTGGTGTGAACCGACTCGGCGTCCTGGGCATCCATGATGCCTTTGCGCATTTCGCCGGTTCTCCCACGAGCCTCCCAGACCCACTCTGCCATGTCACCTCCGTTCCAGCTGGGCTACCGCACTTTAACAATATTAGCGGATCGTACCGTAGGGATCCAAAGCAACCTGGGTTGCGGGCGACCACACACGGGGTGAGTTGTGGACATTCACGAGGGGACACCACACCGGCGTCGCAGTGCGTCAATGCCGCTGCGTCTCCCCTCCCTAGCCTCGAGCTCAGCACTTTTGGTGAAGCGAAATCCCAGCGAAAACTGGCGGTTCAAGGCGCGACCAAGACCAATGGTGGCAGACCTAGCACCATCTTGACGCGGCGCTGTTGCGCCGCACGCTCGCGTCGCGAGGACTTGACCGGAACCCGGCTCCGGGTCAGCGCCGATACGGATTCTCGTTGAGAGGAAAGAGATCGTCGACAGGTCTTTTCTTGGAGGCCGGCCTCTTGGACTCGCGTGTCTTCTGGGGGGCCGGAGCCTCCTCCTGGCGCCTGCCGCGGGCCGCGCGGCGCCGGCCCCGCCCGCTTCGCTGGGGTGTTGCCGCGGCGGGGCGGGCACGCTGCTTTTTGGCCTCTGCCCGGGTGGGCGCCTGCTTCGTTCGCTTCGGTGCGCGAGCGCGCTTGGGGGGCGGCTTCGACTCGGGCAACGCCGGCGGCGACACGAGCTCTTCCGGCGGAGCGACGGGGGGTTCGGCCGCTTGCGGTTGCGTGGGCACCGGCGCTGGCGATTCCGGACTCGGCTGCGCGACCTGCGGCGAAACCGGACGCGGCTCGCCCGCAGGGGGCAGGGGCCTGCGGCCCCGTATGGCCAGAAACAGCGCAACGGCGGCCACGATCAGCAGCGCGCCCGTGATGAGCCAGAACGCCGTGCGGGGCCGCTGAGGCACCTCGGCCGGCGGATGTGCGGAGGGGTGGCTGCCGGAAGCGCTGAGCTCGCTTCCCTGCAGCGGTTCATGCTGTAGCTGCGAAAACGCGCCGTTATCGCTTTCGGTCTCACGGATGCTCGCAATGGCGCCTTTGATGAGCTCGTGCTCGTGATCGAGCTTGTCGGACGCGTAGGCGCGGACGATCTTCCCCACAGCACGTAGCGAGCCGATCCCTCCCAACTCGGGGGCCGCCTGTTCCAGAGCGTCCGCGAATTCCTCTGCGGTCTGAAACCGCTCCTCCGGCGCCCGTGCAAGGGCCTTCGCCAGCACCGGGTCCATCGGGCTCAATGCCTCATCGATCCCGGAGGGTGCGGGAATCGGTTCAATGCAGATCTTGTTCAGGGTCGCGGCGTGGTTGTCGGCTCGAAACAGCCGCCGGTTGGTGAGCGTCTCCCACAGGATGATGCCCATCGAGAAAAGGTCCGAGCGCTGGTCGGCAAAGCCCGAGGACGCATGCTCCGGAGCCATGTATGCGAGCTTGCCCTTGAGCTGCCCTTCGCGTGTCGTGCCGAGCCGAGCCTCCGCCTTTGCGACGCCGAAGTCAGTCAGGCGCGAGATTCCGTCCGTGCCCACCATGATGTTGTGCGGCGAGATATCCCGGTGGACCAGGTTGAGTGCTTTGCCGTCCTCGTCCGTGAGGCTGTGCGCTGCGCCGAGGCCGCCCAAGGCATCGATCAGGATTCGTAGCGCGACCGGTCGGGGCGCGCGATTGCCGGCTCGGAAGGCTTGTTGCAGCAGGGCACCCAGATGGTCGCCCTCGATGTAGTCCATTACAAGATAGAAGCCCGCGTCCGGGGTGTCGTTGATGTCCAGCGTGGCGACGACGTTCGGATGATGGATCCGCGCCGCCAGGCGGGCCTCATCCTTGAACATGTCGATGAACTCCTTCTCGTAGGCCAGGTGCGGGTGCAGGACCTTGATAGCGAAGAGCCTGGAAAATCCCGCAACACCGAGGGCTCGGCCGACGTAGACCGCCGCCATGCCTCCCGAGGCGAGCTTCGTGAGCACCTGGTAGCGTCCCAGCCTCCGGCCCGCGAGATTCCTGGCGAAGGGATCTTCGTCGGTCGATGTTGGCGGTCTTGCCTCCATCAGAAACGTGCCTTGAGCAAGCCGGCTCCACCACCGGGAACCAGCAGCGCACCGAACCGAATGGATGCCTCGTCGCTGTCCCGCCCTCCGGACCAGTCCGTAAGGAACAGCGCGAGAATCAGGGACCCGGCGCTGAGCGCTGCCGAGGCTCCCAGCAGGATACTGGTGCGAACCTCCGTGCCCCTCCCTTCGTTGAGGCGTTGGGTGGCGTCGATGCAGTCAGGGTGTGCGGGGTCATAGGCGGCCTGCTGGCACTTGCTCGCTTGCACCTCGTAGGCATCTACCCCGGCAAGGCTGTCGAGCCTCGACCATACCGTCAAGCCCGCGACCACGGCCGTGAGCCCGATGGCGGTAAAGGTCAAGGACGGAGGCAAGCCGCCGCCGTTGCGGCCGTCATCTGCGCGTTCGTCGCCCTCGCCGCGCAGGAGAGTATCGGTCCTGGACACAGATTGGCGCGGCAGCTCGCGCAGCGCTTCCCCGGACACTCGCGGCGCCTCGAACTGGAGCGTGATGGACTTGCCGGCGGCGCCGGAAACCTCCTCGGATACCTCACCGCTCTCGAAATCGGCCACGACGGTATGGGCTTGGTCCGGTTCCAAGAAGAACGAAGGGTATTGCTGCGGGGCTCCGTTCACAGCGATCGAGCAGTCCTGGCAGCGGACATCCACGCGCAGGTACTTTGTGCGAGCTTCCTGCAGCACCTGGATCCCGTACTTGGCGGCAGCCTCGTCCGAGGAGTAGTCGGCCAAGAGCCGCAACGACAGGGTGGCGGCCCGCAGCTTGCTACCGGCACGGTCGTTTGCGCGTATCGCCTGCAGCAGCGCCGGCGCGGCTGGCGCGATGCGGTGCGCGGTTTCGAACCACTGAGCGGCGCGTTCGTAGTCGGTCGCCAAGTACGCTGCTGTTCCCCGATCATAGGCCTCCGCGGCCGCACTGCGTTGCTGGACGGATGGCTCCGCCGCTTGCGCTAGCACGGCCTGCGCAGGACAAATGAACACCCATACAGCCACCGCGGCCGAACAGCCCCAAATGGCCTTCGTTGCCACGAACATGGCCGTGACTACGTAGCGTACCATAATGGTGGCGTAAAGCGCGGCATGGGCGGAATCTCCCCTCGCTATCCGGATCGGCTCTCGCGGACGAATGTGGTGAAAGGTAACCAGTTTACCACCACCGTTCCGCTCCTCCAAAGTTGTGTGTACCGTGCACGCAACTTGGGCTAGCGGCTAGTACCACGGATTACGAGTTCACTAGAGTCCTATGGACCCTGCGAAGACGAAAGCCGCGAGCGCGCCGCCCTGCACGGCCGCAGCCGATCGAGTTATTCTTGGACGAGCCCTTAGGACGCGGCAAGTCGAGCCGTGCGCTGTATCATCGCCTGCAGCTCGGCGGGCTCGTCTGAGCGAAAAACTGCCTCCTCGGCGCTCAGCTGACGCTTTCGGTAAAGAGCGAACAGCGCCTGGTTCATCGTCTGCATGCCTGTCTCGTGCTGGCCGGTCTGCATGACGGAGTAGACTTGGTGCAGCTTGTCCTCACGGATCAGGTTTCGGATGGCGGAGTTCGGAATCATGATTTCCAAGGCGAGATTGCGTCCCGGCCCCTCGCTCCTGGGCAGGAGCATCTGCGTGACCACTCCCTGCAGCACGAAGGATAGCTGCAGGCGGATCTGGTCGCGCTGGTTGCCAGGGAAGACGTCCACGATGCGCGTGACGGTCTGTGTCGCGCTGTTCGTATGAAGGGTGGCGAAGACGAGGTGCCCGGTTTCCGAGATCGTCAGCGCCGCTTCGATCGTTTCCTGGTCGCGAAGCTCGCCTACCAACACGACGTCGGGATCCTGCCTGAGAACGTGCTTGAGGGCGTCACCAAAACTGTGCGTATCCGAACCTACCTCACGCTGGTTGATCACGCACAGTTTGTTGCGGTGCACGAATTCGATTGGATCCTCGACCGTTATGATGTGCTTGCGAGCTTCAGCATTGATCTTGTCGATGACTGCCGCGAGCGTGGTTGACTTGCCAGAACCGGTGGCCCCTGTAATCAGCACAAGGCCGCTGGAAAGGTTGGCGAAACTGGCGATTACCTTCGGCAGGCCGAGTTCGTCAAAGGACAGGATGCGAAACGGTATCCGCCGAAAGACGCCGCTGACCGCGCCCCGCTGGACAAACAGGTTGGCCCGGAAACGCGAAAGACCCTTGACGCCGAAGGAGAAATCGACCTCGTTTCGCTTCTCAAACGAGACCTTCTGGTCCTCGGTTAGGACCGAGTAGCACAGCTCCTTGGTCTGCTGGGGTGTCAGCGGGGCGGTCTTGAGCGGAAGCAGCGAACCGTCGATCCGGAGCTGCGGTGGGGTGTGGGCGCTGATATGCAGGTCCGAGCCACCCTTGTCGACGAGAGCCCGTAGAAGCTGGTGCAACGACAAACCGCTGCCACCTTGCATCCCGCTAGCATACGCCTGCCTCAGCGTCTTTGCCAAGCACCCGTTGCAGGGGGTTTGATAAAGGTCGGGCTCAGGCCTCCGCCTTGGCCCACATGGAGCGGCGCACCCAGCGCGGCTTCTTGTCGGCACGCGTCACCACGCGGGCAGCGGACCACGCCGCCAACATGGTACCTTCCAGCCCGAGGCCCGGCACCACCTGTTCGTTGCACAAGAGCAGGCGTTTGATGGGAGCACGTACGGGGACGGCACACAGCCCCAGCGCGCGGGCAGCAGGGTAGCCATACACGATGGGCATGGAACGGCGGCCACGGGTCCACGGTTGCGGGCATGCAAGGTCACGACCGGTCACACAGTCGGTGGGCGGCCGGCCGTCGTGGGGAGAGTCCATCGCTAGCAGGTGCATCCGAAGAAACGGAACCAAATCGCTGAGGGACTCGATCAGCCGCTCTCGAAAGCGCTGCAGGTAGCCGTCGTCCTCGACGTGGCGCCGGGGCAGCAGCGCCTCGACGCACAGCAGGCGCCCGGCGTTTCCCAGGGAGGGCCCGTGCTGCACATGCAGCAGATTGTCCCCCGAAAGCAGCGCGCTCGAGTCGCGGACAAAGAAGACATCGCGGCTCAATCCAAGCGGCACTCCGTGCGGCCGAACGATGAGATTGAGCATGAAGCGAGCGTAGCGTGGCTGGGGCTCTCCCACACGCTCGAAAAGCTGCTCCCACAGCTGACGTTCGGGCATCAGAGGGAGCAGTCTGACGAGGTCGATCCCCGCAATCACATAGGAGCAACCGATCTGCGTACCGGACGCGGCGACCCGCACCCCGGTCACCGCGCCTCGGCTAAAGCTCACGCCGTCGATTTGTTCACCGGGTCGCACCACTCCGCCGGCCGTACGTATGCGATCGACCAACAGGTCCCAGAGGCCCGGCAGCCCCGAGCGCAGCCCCAGCGAACCCCGGTACCAGTTCGCGTACAGGCGCATCAGGCGCAGTGGCGTTTGCGTGTCCGGATCCATGCCGTCGGCGAAGCGTGCAGGTGCGCGCGCGACCAGGCGAAATGGATGCCGCTCCGGCAGCTCCGCCAGAGGGTCTTGTCCTCGTCCGTGCTTGTCGAACGCCAGCGCACGGCTCGCCTTGGCGAAGTCGCGGCGTTCGAAAAACGTCTCGGGTGGCCACATCAGATCGCGCTGGCAGAGCTCGCCGAACACTTCGGACAGTCGCGCAAGGTTGCTGTGGAAGTCCTCGATGGGCCGCCTGACCTCCGGAAACTCGCGCTCGCTTTCGCTCTCGATCCTGCCTTGATCATGGGAGACCTCGAACCGATGGCCCGGAAGAGCCACCTGGAAGCTCGCATCGGTACCGGCGCTCAGGCTCGCGACTCGCTGTTTCATTGCCAACTCAGCGAGCACTCGCTGCACGGCTGGCGTCCCCCTTCCGAGCAAGGTAAAGGGGCGCGTCGGCAATCGAAAGCTGCCCGCCTGGTAGCTCGGGGCAGGCGTACCTTGACCTATTACCAGGACCCGAAAACCGCGTCTTGCCAGAAGAGCGGCGCAGGCCAGCGGTCCGATCTCGGTACCCAGTATGACGACGTCGTAGTAGTCGGCAGTCACGGATCCATCGGTGGCCAGAGCAATTGATCGTCGGCGCCGGGTAGGATCGCCCTTTGAGACGGGCTCGACTCAGCGCTATCCCGGCGCCCGGCGGCGAACCACTGGATCACGCGTGGCAGGAGTCGGTGCTCGACACGTTGGATGCGGGCGTGCAGCTCGGCCGGGGTCTCGCCTTGGACTACAGGAACTGCCGCCTGCGCCAGTATGGGGCCGCTGTCTACGCCGTGGTCGACCAGATGCACGGTACAACCACTCAGCTGTACGCCCGCATCGATCGCCTGCCTGGCCGCGTCCACGCCCGGGAACGAGGGAAGCAAGGACGGGTGGATGTTGATTACCCTCTTCGGAAAGCGCGACAACAAGTTCGAGCCCACCAGCCGCATGAAGCCCGCGAGTACGACGAGCTCGGGGCGGGTCTGGGTTACCGTGTCGGCGAGGGCGCGGTCCCAAAGCGGGCGCTCTGGGTAGTCGCGCAAGCGCACGACGTGCGTGGGAATACCGCGCTCGCGCGCCAGCTCGAGTCCGAGAGCCTTGCGCTTGTCGGATACGACCGCCCCGACTCGCGCATCGCACCGGCCCCGATCGATGGCCTCGAGAATAGCATTCAGGTTGCTGCCCTTGCCTGAGATCAAGACGGTGAGGGAAAGGCTCATCGGTCGGTCACGATGAGGGCGGCCGGTTTCGCTGCCGAGCACGGCAGTCGCTCTACTTGCCCGAGCTCATAGGCCCGTTCGCCGCTGTCCTCGGCTGCGGCCACGAGCTCGCCGACCCGCTCCGGCGCCACGACGGCCACGAATCCTATGCCCATGTTGAACGTCCGGAACATTTCGTCTTCAGAGACCTGTCCGGCTTCGGCGATGAGCTGGAAGACAGCCGGTAGAGGCCAGCGCGCGGAATGGAGCTTGACTTGAAGGCCCTGCGGCAGCACGCGGGGGAGATTGCCCGGCAAACCGCCGCCGGTGACGTGGGCAAACACGCGCACGCCACCGGTATGCACCAGTCGCTCGCAAGCGCGCGCGTAGATCCGCGTGGGTCGTAGCAGTGTGTCCACGAGCGGTTCGCCCAGCGCTTCGATGCGATCGTCGAGCTTGTGCCCGGCCACTTCCAGGAGCGCCTTGCGGGCGAGGGAATAGCCGTTGGAATGCAGCCCGCTGCTCGCGAGCCCTAGGACCACGTCCCCCTCGCGGACCCGGTCCGCTTGGAGCAGGTGCTCGCGCTCGAGCACACCAACTGCGAATCCTGCCAGATCGTAGTCACCGTTTGCGTACATGCCAGGCATCTCGGCGGTCTCGCCTCCCACCAGCGCGCAGCCAGCCTGCGCGCACCCCAAAGCCACGCCCTCGATCACTTGCGCAGCTCGATCGACATCCAGCTTGCCCGTGGCCAAGTAGTCCAGGAAAAACAACGGGCGCGCTCCGGTCGTGAGCACGTCGTTGACGCACATGGCGACGAGGTCCACACCGATCGTGTCGTGTCGGTTAGCCATGTGTGCCACCAAGAGCTTGGTGCCAACGCCGTCGCTCCCCGACACGAGTACAGGTTGCTTCAGGCCTGACGGCAGGGTGCACAGCGCCGCAAACCCACCAACGCGTCCGATCGAATGCGGCGTGCGAGTGCGTTCAGCCGCGGCCGCTACGCGGCCGATGAAACGGTCGGAGGCTTCTGTGTCTACACCCGAGTCGCGGTATGTGAGCCTCGCCACCGGCGTGGCATATCGGCTGACCTTTAGCG
>JAKSBK010000420.1 GCA_022361155.1 Pseudomonadota bacterium | reverse complement strand
TCGCCCTGGCTCTGGTGCTCGGCTACTCGTACACGAAACGGTTCACCTGGGCTTGCCACTTGATCCTGGGCGTTGCCGTTGCGTTCGCGCCTGGCGGCGCCTGGATCGCCGTTGGGGGCCCCCTCGACCAAAGCGCGGCACCCTGGCTGCTCGTGCTGGGAGTAGCCACGTGGATCGCCGGCTTCGACATCCTGTATGCGCTCCAGGACAGGGATTTCGACATCGGCGCGAGGCTTCATTCCATTCCGCGCCGCTTTGGCATCCGAGGCGGACTGCTGCTGAGCGCGCTGCTGCATGTAGTCACGGTTGCGTCGCTCGTAGCAGTGGGTGTGATCTTGGAGCGCGGAAGCGTCTACATGCTCGGTGTCGCCCTCATCGCACTGCTGCTGGTCGCCGAGCACGCCATGGTCAAACCGGGCGATCTATCGAAGCTCAACCGGGCCTTTTTCGATATGAACGGCTACGTCAGCCTGGCCTTTTTCGTGTGCGTCGGGCTGGACCACTACCTGTGACGCCAACGAGCCCCGAGGGGGGCCAGCGACCTTACCTGGCTGGCGCCTTGTGGGGCAGCACCTCGCGGCGCAGAAAATCGGCGAATCTGCGATGACCCTGCGGGCTGAAATGCCCGTCGTTTTCCAGAAAACAATCCCTGCAGCCGGCGAACAGCTTCTTGGTCGACCAGTACCCGATCGACGTGGCGCGACACAGGCCGGCAAGAAAGCGATCGACCTTGTCCTGGGCCTGCACAGCTCCCCTTCCCGGAGCCGCTTCCCCAACATGCAGGAACACGACAGACAGGCGGCTGTGCGATCGAGCCAGGCGGTTCGCCAGATCGCTCAGGATCCGGCGGTAGTAGGCGCCAATCGGGGCAAAGCCCTCGTCATCCATGACGAGCGCCAAATACGGTAGCAGCGCTCCATCGTCGCGGCGCCGGTCATCCCGGATCGAACGGTAGAGGCCGCCCAGCGCCTTCAGCATGGCGCTGCGATAGAAGACGGCCTCCGCAAGAGACGATGCGAGCGATTGCTGTCGGTTCACGCGCTCGCGCATGGCCCGATACCCGTAAGCTGCAACTTCCGGAAGCTCGGCGAGCTGCTTCGTCGTGCGGTAGCTGAATACATCCCAGAAATCGTTGATGAAGACGACGACAACTGCATGCTGCGGCTTGAACACGCCTTGATAGAGGCGCAGCAGCACATAGTGTTGGTAGAGCGAGTCCCCCTGCCGCGCCATGTTGTAGAGCGAGCCTGATTCGGACTCCCTGAGCGCGTAGGCTGCCGTGTGTTCGAGGTTCACTCCGTGGCCATAGATCATAGAGTCCCCCAGGATGATCGCTCCGTCAGTCCGCGTCCCCGGTGGATTCCGAAAGCCCCAGACGTCGGTCGTGTGATCCCACTGGTAGCCGTTCCAGTAGGCGACATCCTGGTGGTTGGGGTGCATGAGGTTGATACGCGCCACGGGGTCCTTGAAGTACATCCCACCCGCATGCCAGTGATAGATGGAGCGCACGTAATTGGCGACGCCCGGCCCTAGGCTGTCTGGGAAGAGCCGCAGCAGCGCCTCCAGCAATGCAGCCAGGATCACGATCGACAGCGTCAGCCTCGGCAGGTAGTACGCGAAGGCGCGGAGGCTGGTGCGGCCGTTCATAGGTTGGTCCGGCGTGGAGGTTGCGCTTGTTGCCCCCGGTGCGGTAGGCCTTGGAGGCAGAAAGACGCCGTATCATGATGCAGCGGCATTCGCGAGGCTGAGATGATCCACCGCCACGCTCGTCCGACAGTCCAAGCTCTACCCGTCCTCGTCTGTTTTACCCTCGCAGGTTGCGGGGGGACGCAACAACCGGCCGGCGTGCAGGCGCCGGCGGCGGCTGCCCATCCCGTGACGCCGGCCGCGCCAAAGGCCGGGCCCGCGCCCGTGGCTCCGGTCGAAGCCAAGGGCAAGCCTTCCTCCGACGTGATTCCACTCAGCGTGCTGTTCGGCAATCCCGACAGGGCGGCACCGAAGATCAGCCCCGATGGCAAGCGGCTGGCCTACCTCGCTGCAGTGCAGGATGTGCTCAATGTGTACGTGGCGCCCAGCAGCGACCTGTCCAAGGCCAGGCCGGTCACGAGCGACAAGAAGCGGCCGGTGACGCAGTACTTCTGGGCCCACACCAACAAGCACATTCTCTACCTGCAGGATGCCGGAGGTGACGAGAATTTCCACGTCTTCAGCGTTAACCTC
>JAKSBK010000419.1 GCA_022361155.1 Pseudomonadota bacterium | reverse complement strand
TAGGAGAGACATGCTCTAGAGATCCAGCACCAACAGCTTGCCGCTGGCGCGGGAGCAGCAGAGGGTCAGGCACTCCTGCTGCTCCTCCGGCGACAGGATCAGGTCGTGGTGCTCCACCTCGCCCTTCAGATAGCGGGTCTTGCAGGTGCCGCAGAGGCCGGAGTTGCAGGAGGTTTCGACCGCGATGCCGTTCTCGTTCAGGACCTCGGCGATGGACTTGTCGTTGGGGACGGAGAACTGCGCCCCGGTGCTGGCGATCTCCACCTGGAAGCCGATGCCGATGGTGCCGCCCATGGCGGCGGCCCGTTCCGCGGCCGTGAGGGACAGCTTGGGCGAGGCCTCGGCGGTGAAGAATTCCCGGTGGACGGTGCCCTCGGGCCACTCCGCGGCGGCCGCCTCGCAGGCCCGCATGAAGCCCTTGGGGCCGCAATAGTAGAGATGGGTGCCCGCCGTCCGGTCGGCCAGCAGGGCGGCGATGTCGAGGCCGTCGGCGGGCCGCCCGTTGTCGTGGTGGAGGATCACCCGGCCGTCGTCGATCAACGGCCCCAGTTCCGGCCTGAAGGCGGTGTGGGCGGGCGACCGGGTGCAGTAGTGCATGGTGAAGTCGGCGCCGATGGTGCGGAGACGGGCGATCATGGCCAACATGGGCGTCACCCCGATGCCGCCGGCCAGCAGCAGGTGGCGCCCGGCGGTCTCGTCCAGGGCGAAGTTGTTGCGCACGGCGCCGACGCAGACCGTGCGCTGCACGTGCACGCGTTCGTGCAGGCCGACGGACCCGCCCCGGCCCCGCTCGTCCTTCAGCACCGCGATCAGGTAGCGGTGTCGTTCCGCCGGGTCGTTGCAGAGGGAGTACTGGCGCACGCTGCCGTCGTGGAAGAAGAAGTCGATGTGCGCCCCGGCCTCGAACGGGGGCAGGTCGGCACCGTCCGGGTGCACCAGCTCGTAGGAGTTGATGCCCTCGGCCTGGAAGGTCACCTGGCGGA
This sequence comes from Pseudomonadota bacterium, assembly GCA_022361155.1. Taxonomy (NCBI): domain Bacteria; kingdom Pseudomonadati; phylum Pseudomonadota; species Pseudomonadota bacterium. Next base: position 164 of record JAKSBK010000419.1, on the reverse strand, counting down.
CCTTGAGGCGCGTGGCGTTGAGCGGATAGTTGGCCCCCGTCTCCATGGGCTCATGCCTTCCTGGCGGGCCCGGCCCGGAGCGCGGTCGGGCGGGTCAGGCGAAATCCGCCTCGATGCGGGCGAACTTGTCCTGCACGTAGCCGGTGCGCTCGTCGCCATGGAGT
>JAKSBK010000418.1 GCA_022361155.1 Pseudomonadota bacterium | reverse complement strand
CTGATGCCCTGGGCGTCGCGGATCTCCCAGCTATGCAGGGACAGCGGGCGGTCGCCGAAGGTCAGCGTCACCTCCCCCTCGTCGCTGTCGTCGCTCAGCTCCAGGGTGACCCGGATGGTGGCCGCGTGCCGCTCGATGGCGCGCATGGCGACGCCGTCTTCCAGGTCGACCTCCTCGCGGATGAGGAACCACAGCGGCGTCTCCCAGAGCGGCAGGAAAGTCGCCTGCTTCAGCTCCCGGTCGTAGTAGAGCAGCGTCACGCCGTTGGCGATCAGCAGCGCCGGATGGGGTGGATCGTACTCGAAGCGCAGCCGGCCCGGCCGGTCGAGGTAGAGATCGCCCTCGGCATAGGCGCCGTTGGAGGAGACCTGCACGAAGCGCGACTTGAGGGTGTCGATTTGGTTCAGGTAGTCGACCAGCCGCGCCAGAGTCTCCTGGTCTTCGCCGGTCACCGCCGCGGCGGTCTCCTCCTGCGCTTGGACTGGTGCGGCGAAAAACAGACCCGCGGCGAGCCCGAGGGCCGCCCAAAGTCCGAAGAGAGATCGGTGAAAGGCGCGCATGGTTCTCATGATACGGCCCAGATGTAGGGTCTCTTCCCCGCCGGCGCCAGACCCGAGCCGAATCAGGAGGCGGCGCTGAGGTCCTCGGGGCCGGAAATAAGCACCTCGCGCTTGCCCACGTGGTTGGCCTCGCTGACCAGGCCCTCGACCTCCATGCGCTCGATGATGCGCGCCGCCCGGTTATAGCCGATCTGCAGGTGGCGCTGGATGAAGCTGGTGGAGGCCTTGCGGTGCTGGCAGATCACCGCGACCGCCCGGTCGTAGAGCTCGTCGCCGCTGCCGCCCTCGGCGGCGAAGCTGTCGAAGCCCTCGCCGTCCTCCTCCTCTGTCACCGACTCGATGTAGGAGGGCTGGCGCTGGCGCTTCAGGTGGGCGACCACGTCCTCGACCTCCTGGTCGGTCACCAGGGGGCCGTGCACGCGGGTGATGCGCCCGCCCTGGGCCATGTAGAGCATGTCGCCCTGGCCGAGAAGCTGCTCGGCGCCCGGCTCGCCGAGGATGGTGCGGCTGTCGATCTTGGAGGTGACGTGGAAGGACACCCGGGTCGGGAAGTTGGCCTTGATGGTGCCGGTGATGACGTCGACCGAGGGCCGCCCAAAGTCCGAAGAGAGATCGGTGAAAGGCGCGCATGGTTCTCATGATACGGCCCAGATGTAGGGTCTCTTCCCCGCCGGCGCCAGACCCGAGCCGAATCAGGAGGCG
>JAKSBK010000417.1 GCA_022361155.1 Pseudomonadota bacterium | reverse complement strand
TCTTGGCCAAGCAGGTCATGGACAGCCTGCTGCGTACCGGGAAGGTGAACCGCGGCTGGTTGGGCGTGGGCATTCAGAATATCGACGAGGACCTCGCCAAGGCGCTCGCCCTGCCCAGTGCCCAGGGTGTGCTGATTACACGGGTCACCGAGGACAGCCCGGCGGCCAGGGGCGGGCTGAAGCGGCGGGATGTGGTATTGCGAGTCAACGGCGAGCGGGCCGATTCCACGGGCAAGTTGCGCAGGTTGATCGCGGCTGCAGGTGCCAACGCCACGGTGAAGCTCGAGGTGCTCCGGGGCGGCCATAAGCTCACGCTCAAGCTCAGGTTGGGAGAACTCAAGAGCGATCGACAGCCCACGAAGCCGGACGAGGAAAAGGCAGGCGGGCTTGCCGGGCTCAGCCTCGAGGAGCTCGACGCGTCAACCCGCGCACGCTACCGCGTCCCGAGGGACGTGCGGCACGGCGTCGTGATCGCGCGTGTCAAGCCGGGCAGTCTGGCCGCACGCAAGGGTCTAAGTCGTGGCGACGTGATCTTGGAGATCGGCCGCCAGCCGGTCAAGAGCGTACGAGGCTTCGTGCGTGCGTACGAACGTGCCAAGGGCCCGGTGGCCGTGCTGGTCCGGCGCCGCGAGGCCACGCTGTACCTGGTCTTGCCGAAGCCTTAGGGCCCGCGGAAGAATAACTCGTGCGTTTCGGTGAGGACTGGGCGCCGCTGGCGAGGCGCGACGACGAGGAGTATTGGGGATACTTCGAGGAGGAGCAATAGACGTCGCCGAGCACGGCCGAACCGATCGGATGGGAGCCGGAGTGCCATGCCACGGCGAGATTCGCCCAGTCGTCGCAGGACCCGTCGCTGCAGTCAGGATTCGTGCGTCGCCCCGCAACCAGCACACTGCGCCCTCGCCTGAGCGCGTCCGTGTACCTGGCAAACGCCAGCCCCTGACCATTCCGATCATCGTAGAAGAGTCGTCGAGCAGGCAGCGCAGCTCTTCGAGCGCCCCCATCGAAACGCGCGGCTCAGCTTCAGCGCGCATCGCCGCGCAGGATACGGGATCCAGCATCCACACAGGGATGCTCACAAGTCGGTTCGGCGCGCCTGTGCCCACC
>JAKSBK010000416.1 GCA_022361155.1 Pseudomonadota bacterium | reverse complement strand
GTCGGGCGCGTCGGCGACACCGGCCACGTCCACGTCGATGGTGCCGGTGACCTGCGCGGTCTCGCCGTCCTGCTCGGTGGTGATGGTGACGTCCAGGGAGAAGTCCGCGTTGGAGTCCGCCGGCGGCGTGACGGTCAGGTTCGCAAGGTCCCCCTCCTCCAGGGTCCAGGTGCCGTCGCCGTTGTCCGTGCCGGCCGAGAGCTGGGCACCGTCGGGAACCCCGTCGATGACGATGGAGGCGATATCGTCCTCGCTCGACACGTCGATATCGAGTGCGATGGCCGTATCCTCATCGCCCGCGGAATCGGTGACGGTGAGGTCGGCCTGTTGGACAACACCCTCCACGTCGATGGTCACCGTGGCCGTGTCCGTGCCGCCCTGGCCGTCCGACACGGTGTAGGTGAAGCTGGTCTCGCCGGTGAAGTCCTGGTCCGGCGTGAAGGTGAAGCTGCCGTCACCGTTCTGCACCAGGGTGCCGCCGTCCGGCTGATCGAAGTCGGTGATGCTCAGACTGCCGCCATCCACATCGCTGTCGTTGCCCAACAGGTCCTGCGCGGTGAAGTCGATGGCCTGATTCTCGTCGCCGGAGAGGCTGTCGTCCGCGGCCACCGGGCCGTCGTTGGTCCCGGTGACGGTGACCGTCGCCGTCGCCATGTCCGTGCCGCCTTGGCCATCCGAGATGGTGTAGGTGATCTCCACCTGCTGCGTCGCACCCGGCGCCAAGTCATCGAAGTCCGAGCCCGGGTCGAACGACACCGTGCCGTCCTGGTTGATGGGCACCGAGCCCTCGCCGTCCGCTACGCTCGCATCGGTGACGCTGAGCGTACCCCCGTCCACATCGGAATCGTTACCCAGGACATCGATGTCGACGGAAGCGTTCTCCGTCGTCTCCGCCGTGTCGTCGGCGGCCATCGGACCGTCGTTGGTGCCCGTTACGGTGACCGTCGCCGTCGCCGTGTCCGTGCCGCCCTGGCCATCGCTGATGGTGTAGGTGATCTCCACCTGCTGGGTCGCACCCGGCGCCAGGTCGTCGAAGTCCGAGCCCGGATCGAACGCAACCGT
>JAKSBK010000415.1 GCA_022361155.1 Pseudomonadota bacterium | reverse complement strand
TGCGAAGCATGACGCAACCACGCTACATCGTCCCTGGAATGACCGTGATGGTCACGCGCCGCACGCTGCGCCGCACCCACCTGTTTCGTCCAGACCCCGAGCTGACCGAGCTCTACCGGTATTGCCTGGCCGTCAGCGCGCAGCGGCACGGAATACGTTTGCACTGTGCGATCCTGATGTCATCCCACCATCATCTGGTGCTGACCGATGTACGGGCAGAGCCCTCAGAAAACTTGCTGCGCACGGCTGTGAGCAGCTTACGCCGGCAAGCCGATGAGCAACACGGCGGCTTTGGGGATGCCCCCAAGTTTCCAAACAGCATGAACCTCGAATTACTCTTACGCGGTCATCGCAGGGGATTTGGGAGCGCGTGCCTCGAACATGTCCGCCGCAGTCTCGACCGAATGCGCGCTGGCGGCATCTACGATCAGCTAGCTGGAGCGTCATGGAACACGAGGTCGTCCTTTACCCTTCCGCCACGCCGTTCCGCGTACTCACGGCAAACACGGAACTGGTCCTGAATCGACGTCTCGTTCTGGCGGTCCGTGGAGTACCTTGCGTAGACCGCTATTCGCTTTCCCTTGAATTCAAGCGTCGTGGACCTCGTCATCGAGCTAGAGGAGCCGCCCGAGCGACTTGAAGCGCTGCATGAGGCGTGGCGTCGCCTGACGCGCTGCATCACCATTGAGGACGTACGCGGATTGGGTGACATTCGGAAACTCTTCATGCCCTGGTCCGGGCCGCTATCGCCCTACAAGGTTCGCAAGTGCCTCGAGATCATCAACGAGGTTCCTGAAAATCGCGAGCGGCTCCTGGCCACGATGCGACGCTGAAGCGGCACACGGGAGCGGAAGGCAAATCAAGGATCATCGCACGCTGCACCGTAGTACGCGGGGATGAACCAGGTTGCAGTCTGAAGCGTGCCTACCGCTGGCTTCGTCCCACGTGGGCATTGGCATCCGCACGCTTGTCGACACACAAGCTCGGTCCGCCTACCGGTCTGGCAATCCTCGCAGGTCATGGGGCTATCGGGCGGAGTCGACTCGCAGTGAGCCAATAGAGAGCCGGGCGCGGGCGGGGCCGGCGGAACCCAGTCGGCGGCTCGATAGCCGATCTCGAAGCCATGGGCGACCAAGCAGGTCGCGAAGAAGTCGTCCCACCACCCTTGCCACCTCTCTCGCCACTGAGCATTGTATCGCTCGGCTGACGTCGCATGCCCGAGGTATTCCGACGGAAAGCGAATCCTGCAATCGCCAGCGGTCACCAGGGGGAAGGGCGAGTCCGCAACGTCGCTGTAGAATATGTCCGGTGGGTTTCCCGGAAGCGATCCAGGGCGCTCCTCGCAGTCGCAGCACTTCCGGAAGGGCTCGCTGATCGTACAGGGCGCGCAGGGCTCAGAATAGTGGGACACGTTTGCGCGCTTATCACAGTTCCTACATGAGACCGGAGGCTGGCGAAGCGTGCAGGGCACCGGGTCCGCCGGTATGGGGAGCAAGCCGCTGTCGGTCGCGCTCGCGTCGCCGGTCTGTGACCCGCTATCGTTTGGAGAGCCTGCTCCCGAGTCCATCGTCGGCGCACCCCCATCCGCTCCCTGTGTGATCGAACCGTCCCCGGCGGGTGCTGCTGGGGCGGCATCCGATGTCGGCGGGACCGATCCGTCGCGATTGGGTGGCGTGACTGGACCCGCGTCGACCTCCGGTGGCCTCACCTGGCCGCCCTCCTGGTGTGGCCCGGAATCGCGGCCCTGGCCGCTGTCCGATCCAGGATCCAGAGCTCCCCCATCGCCGCTGGCGCGTGGGGTTGACACGCCAGTGTCGGTGTCGACCCCACCTGATCCGCCGCCCGAGCATCCGGCTATGAGCAAACCCAGCCACAGAGTCGCCTGTCGTCGCGCCATTCCCTGTCCTCCCAAGGCTCCACATGTACGAACGCAGTCCGTGGCTGTTCCACGATCACCCGTCGTCCTCAAAGGGGGGTGCAAAACACCCAGTCAGCCACGTTCCACAAGCATCATCCTACGACATTTTGAGCCATGGTCCAATCTGTACCCCACAGCGTAGCTTTGGGCTGCTGTGGACCGGGGTTTCGAGCGCTACTGCACCAAGTTCGGCAAACATGTACGACAGTTGCGCCTACAGTGTGGTCTCACCCAAGAGGATATGATGGAGCGGGGTTTCAGCCTGCGGCACTACCAGCGAATCGAGGCGGGCCGTTCGGTGACCATGTACACCATCTGGAAGCTCGCTCGCGCCTTTGGTGTCGCGCCGCGCGAGCTCCTGCCTTAGATATCGCCGGCCATCGGCACGCCGACTTCTCAGGACTCCGACTATTGCAGTCATTTCCAGTATCAGCGCTACTGAGCCTGGCCCGCACCGCGCTGCTTCGAGCGAAGAAGCTCGTAGCATGTAACCGACGATCGAGATTCGACGAGTATCTGCGGAGCCTCGAGAACTACTCTGAACCCACGGCCGAGTTTGTGGCCGTGTACCGGAAACAGAAGCTGCTGCGTCGCGCGATGTTCGAAGCATCAGCACAGTGCTACCAGCTGCACCTGGCGTCGCTCCTGTGGGACGAGTTCGATGCAGGGCGACTTCGCACGGCGCTGAGGCATATTCTGGCCGGGCCTGCTCTTGACCCGAAATCCGACGACAAGCCTCGAGATACCCTGCTTGAACTGGTTGCGGCCGCGGTTCTCTACGATATTGGATTCGACGTAGGCCTCACCGACGGCCACGAAGACGTCGTTCTCCGCCAAGAATCTCTGGGTCGGGGCGCTGCGGAGTGCAAGCGACCGCGAGCCGCAAAGAATCTTCGCGCGAACTGCAACCGGCTAGCCCGACAGCTCAGGGAGCGTCGAGCGGTCGGGAGCAAGTATGGCATGGCCGTAATCGGTCTTGATCGCCTGTCGGGTCTGTTCGGCGACGCCCACGAGGCAGAAACGACCGAGGACGCGACGCAGGCCATGGAGGAAATCACGAGGACGGTCGCGGCGCAGCTGAACAAGTGTGCTGTGCGCAGTGGACTCGACCGGGAGGCCTCAGTTGCTGTTCTTGTTCTGTCAGGCTGCGTCTTGGTCCGACAGCCGCTCCACCTATGGACGTTCGTTCACGTCCAGCCCTTTCCTTTGGTGGAGCCAGCCCAGATGCCGCCTCCGTTGGACGCTCTCCTTTTGAAACAAGCGCACCGATTAGAGGGGCGATGGGCGGCGGCTGACGCACAAGCCGACAAACGTCGAGGCCCCGCGATTCAGTGAGGATCCAATTCTGTGGTCTTTCGACTGTGGCTGTACCGCTGTCCCGCACGGGTGTACACTGACGCAGTGGCCCGACGAGGTCACGCTGCCACTCACTGTCCCCGAGTGCCTCGACGCGGAGCCGGAGCAGGTGCGCGAAGTGGTGGCCGAGGGGCTCGCACGCTGCGAAGCTAAGGCTCAC
>JAKSBK010000414.1 GCA_022361155.1 Pseudomonadota bacterium | reverse complement strand
GCCTGTTGCTGCGTGCCCGCCACGATCAGGCGCCAAGCTGGATGCCCATCGCCTCCCGTGATGCTCACGTAGTGGGCATCGCTCTTGTCCCCGGTTCCGGACCAGCGCAGCACGCGGTCGCCGGGGATCGGTTCTCCTCGGCTCGGGGCTTGGCTGCGCGGTATGCCCAGGAAATCGTCGAGCCGCACGCGGCCGCCGGCGGGCGGCCTTAGGGCGCGCTTGATGGAAACCGTGAACGGCACCCGCTGCGACTGCTCGCTGAAATGCCCGCCGCGAATGTAGTATAGCGCATCGGCCAGGGGGCCCTGCAGAGCTGGCTGGGCGAAGAAACGAAACACCCTGGTGCTTTGCCGCAGCTGCAAGCGATCGAGCGAGCTTTCACCGACCTGGCGCACGATCAGCCCCTCCGCCCCGAGATCGAGGAACGCTTCGACTTCGAACAGATCGTCGACCCCCTCGGCACTCGCTGGCAAACCCACGAGCTCGACATCGATGAAATCGTCCAAGGCGATGTCCATCGGTACCGCGACATCTGGCACCTCGCTGCCGGGCGCGGTGATGATGGCGCGCGCTACCCCCATGGCGTAGGGCGTGAACTCGCCGCTGGTAACATTCTCGGTGCCGGCCAGGGCGTAGACAGCCAGCGCGGCCGAACGCGCGCGGATCCTGAAGCGATGGCCCCGTTTGCCCAGCTCGGCCATGCCCTCGACCACACGCTCGGTCGAGTCTCCGCCTCCGGGGGGTGGATTGCGGGAATCGGCTGCCGCACGGGTAGTGAACACGTAGGCGACGCGGGTCTCGCCCGGGCGGGGCTCGGGCACGCTGCTCCACGGGGTCAGGTGAAACTCATCGCTGCTGGGCCAAACGAGCTCCCCCGACACGTGGGCCAGCGCCGTGCTGCGGCCGCCCGCACCTTCGGGCTTGCCGCACTTGCGATCCAGCTTGGCGATTTGCGGTCTCAGGAACAGCGTTACATCGCGCGCGTCGAAGCCCACGATCGAGCCGTTCTCAAAGCACTTCTTGGCAACGTGGATCGTCCTCGGCCCCTTCAGGCCGGGTGCCGAAAACACGAGCTGTCCGTTCGGATCGGTGCGTCCTGTGAGATCGCCGCCGAGATCCTCGTCCACCATGGCGAATGCGCCGGGAACAGGGCGTCCGAAAAACGCATCCCTCACGGTCAGGTTGATGGACCCAGCGATGGGTCCACCGCTCAGGCCGCTCGAGAACGCGTCGCCGGGGTTCGTGTACTCGAACGCCTGCAGCGCGACGATGCGCTCGTTTGGGTTTGTAGCGCTGATAACCAGCACGTCGAAGTGACCCACGGGGTTTGACGGAGTCTTGCAACGGATGCGCGTGGATGTGATCACCTCGACTTGACGGCAGGGAGCATCACCAAAAACCACGCGATCACCGTCGGCGAACGCCGTGCTGCGGCCGAAGATCTCGACCAACGTGCCGCCCGCGACGGGACCGGATGCCGGCTCGACTCGCAGCGCGTTGTAGATGTATCCCTTGTCGAGCCGCGCTTGCTCCGAGCCTTGCCTCACCACCACGTCGGCCTCGCCCGCCTCGCCCGCAGGGAGCACAATAGAAAGGCGGTGGCTGTCGATGAGCCGAATACCGGTGGCTTGGCGGCCCCCCACCTCGACGAGCGACTCGGCGCCGAAGCCGCTGCCCCGCACGAGCGCTCGGTTGCCGCCGGTGAACGGCCCAGAGCTGGGAACTAGGCGGACCACCACGAGCGGGTCGGGCTCGCTCGGCAGCAGGGCGTCCGAGGCCACGAGCGCCCCATCGGCCATGGCAGGAGCACCGCCATCCTGCGCGAGCTCCGGCAACACGAGAGCGTGCCGCTCGCCGCAGGCTCCCAAGGCTCCTGAGAGAGCGCCCGCAAAGCAGATGCCCGCGGCAAGGCTGTGTCCCGAGGCTGATATCCGTCGGACCGGTCGGCGCGTCGACTTCGACGGTTCCATCCTCAGCGAATTGTGCTTCACGCCGTCTCCGGCAGCAAGTCGGGCCCGCGCGACCCTGGCTTGCGGTGTCCGGTGTGGCCGGGTGTTTGGACAGGGGAGTGCACGTCTACTACCGGTCCGGCGCGCTGCTATGCGCTCCAGGGGTTGACAAGTTCCAGCCCGCACTCTTCGAAGTGTCGCGTGTTGCGGGTGGCAAGCGCGGCGCGGCGTGAAAGGGCGGCCCCCGCAATCAGCATGTCCCGAATCTCGACCTGGCGTCCGGATACTCTCCGTTGAGCGGCAATCTGTGCAGCGCACGCAGCCGCCGAGGTGTCTACGCCGAGGACACGGCCAGCGAAATCCTCCCTCAGCATGCGGTCGAAGGCTCCTCGCAAGTTGTTCCTTCGACGTCCGTCGGGCAAGATCCCGATCCCGAAGTAGACCTCGAATAGGGTGATGGAGGTGGTCCATACCGATTCAACGGGCTGTTGGTCCAACCACGAAACAACGTGCGCGTCGGGCTTGCGCAACATGACAGCTGAAAGCACATTGGTGTCGAGGATGATCATGTGTCTAGATCGACAGGCTGTGCGATCTGACCACGCAATTCCCTCACCGGCTCGTCAAACCCCACCTTTACGAATCGATTGCGGAGACGCGTCCCGAGCGGCTCGGCGGGCGCCTCATCCGCGGCCACCGCTGCCCTCAGGATCGCTCTCACTTCGGCTTCCATGCTGTGGCCGCGTTTCTGTGCGCGCTGCTTGAGCCTTATCTTCACCTCGGGCTCTACATCCCTGACGACTAGCTGTGCCACGATGATATCACGATATCATAGAGGTGACGGCTTCGCAAGCCGCCGCGCAACGACGAAAGCGTCCACGGCGTGATGCGACGACAGCTTTGCCGCAGCCAGAAAGCTGCCGTCAGTACGGCACCCGCCAGCGATCGAAGGTCGGGCTCACGTCCTGACCCACGGCCTGCGTAAGCCGGTCGCGCACGAAGCGCCATACGGTTGCGTCGCTGCTGCTGTCGATGACGCTCCCATCCGGATCCATGTTGAGACGGGCGAAGAAGCGTTGCCAAGCTTGCCAACCATGGGTCTTCTGGAACTCCATCAGAAAGCACAACGACAGCCAGGGGTCGGTCTTCAGCGCGCTGTAGGCCGGATTCTGCAGGTAGCCGGCTAGCTTGTCGCAATAGGTCTCGGTATGGCCTCGCATTACACCGAGCTTCTCCAGCGAATAGAGGCTGAACAGGTTGGGCCAGCTCTCGATGTTGTGCTGGTACGACCAGATACCCTTGACCATGGTGTACGTATGGCCGAGCTCGTGGGCAAAGCCCCATACCGCCGCCGACGTCGGGGCTAGTGCTACAGGGCTATCGAGTTCTCGGTGCAGTCCGTTTTTCCGGCGCGGGTGAACGCGGCCGGGGACGCTTGGGTCAGCAACTTGGACAATAGGGATGGAAAATGATCGTGACTCTG
>JAKSBK010000413.1 GCA_022361155.1 Pseudomonadota bacterium | reverse complement strand
CTGCAGTGGGGCTCGCTGGCAAGGCGGACCGACGAAGACTGCGGTTAATTTCGATGCTGTGCAGCGCATATTCGAGGAGGTCCCAACGCCGCCAGCGGGCGCCAGGGCTGGGGCCAAACGATCAGGATTCCTGTGGCGAGGTACTAGTACTAGTACGCGGGCGTTGGCTTGCATTCAGGAGTCCTCGAGTCTGTTGAACGCAGCTAGCATTTGGTCCGAATCGAATGGCTTGGCAAGGACCTCTCTGGCGCCGAGGCGCAGGGCCTCTGCCGCACGCTCGGCCACGCCGCCCAACGAAGAGACCATGATCACTTTGACCCCGCTATCGCGTCGAACGAGCGCGCGTACTGCTTGAAGTCCATCCATCACGGGCATGTTGATGTCCATGCAAACGATGTCGGGCTGCAGCGTAGCGTGAAGTTTGAGCGCTTCAGCCCCATTGCGGGCGTGGCCCACCACCCTGTAGCCGTCCATGGCATCGATCATCCGCCGCATCTGCGTGGCGGTGGTCACCGAATCGTCCACGACCATCACCCTCCGGACCTCAGCCATGCGCTCTCCTGCGTCCAGCTCTCGACGCCAATCGATCACGATCCCTGGCAAGCGGTACCAGTGTAGTCGACCGTAGGCTGGAATCCTGAACTGAATCGATCCGGCGGTTCGGCAACCAGGTGGGACACTGGTCGCCAAGTGTATGATATTTCATCATTTATTCGTAAGTGTCGGTTTGCCCGCCCCACGTTGTTCGGCTAGAATCGTGTCTTGGTAAATTCGTAGTGGGGTTGGATTTCATGTCGATCTTCAGGCTATCCAGGCTCGCCGCAACGGCGTGGCTAGCGAGCGCAGTTTTCCCTTTTTTGGTCCAGGAAGCATCCGCCCAGCACAGCGCGTCTCGGGTGGCGCGTGCCTCGCAAAGCGAGGCCATCCACCCGGCGCTCGGGCAGCTGCGCTGGGGTATGACCAAGAAGAAGGTCATGCGCATCGTCGGCCAGCAGATCGAGCGGCGCTACCGAGCCAAGGCCGCTACCGCCAAAGACGTGATCGAAGAGGATCGCGTGTTCGCACGAATGCGTGAGGAGCTCGCACAAGTCCGCGACAGCTTTGTGGTGTTTCGCGGTGCGCTCACCGGCTGGGACGGGTCGTTCCTGCGCGACGAGTTCCGTCATGGAAGCGGTGAGGCCATGTTCCAGTCGCGGGATGAGCACTCGAGAAACTACTACTTCTTCATCAATAACCGCTTATGGAAGTGGTACCGGCAGTTCACGCATGCGTCGATGGACAACCAGAGCTTTACCGACTTCGCCAGGGCGCTGGAGCGCAGATTCGGCCCTTCTTTGGCGCTCGAGAAGCCAACGGGCAGGACCCAGACCTTGGAGCGCTGGCACCAGTGGCAGGACGATGCAACGCGCCTGCGCGCGCTCAAGAGGGGAGGGCATTTGTCCCTGGTCTTCGATAGCAAGCAGACGTTGGCGCAGCTCGCCCGCCTGCGGAGCCGAGCCCAGCAGCGCGTGTCGAACCAGCGTCACACGCTGGTTGAATCGGTGCTCTTGAACGAGGACGAAGCTTCCCGGCACGCGCGACCCGGTTCGGCCGCCGACCCGCACCACGACGTTGCCGGGCACGTTACGCGCGCGCTCGTGGCACACAGCAAGCCGAAGTCGAGGAAGAAACGCAGATAGGGCCCCTCATTTCTTCGCAAGACGGAGCAGCACGCTGGCCTGCATGACGCCCTGGCGTAGGCGAAAGCGCCGGTAGTCGACGAGGATCGATCTCGAGGCGTGACCGCGAAGGGTTGCCACCACCTTGTAGGGGCGCGTGAAGTCGAGGTTGGTGATCGTAGCGGGTGAGGTTGCGCTGGCTACGTCCGAGGTGGGACCCCGCACGGCGATCTTCGCGCCTGCGGGCAACGTGGCTACGTTGAGCCTGTAACGGACTCCCGCCAGATTGAATGCTTCGGTCGGGTGGCGACCACGCGGTGTGACGGCACGTGTCTCGGGCGGATGCCCCGCGGCGCTGACGCGTACGCGCACCGGCACGCCGACTGCAAGGCGCAGCAAAGCGGGCGTCTTGCCTGCGGGCTTTCCATCAAGCTCAATCGTGGCTCCGGCCGGGAAGGAGGCGAAGCGTATCCGCTCAAAGGCGCGCCCGGGAGCTGGGCGGGGTGCGGTCTTGGCGCCGAGAGGGGTTGCCGGCTTGGTCTTGCCAGTCGCCTTGGAAGTGGCTTTCCGTGTCGCGGCTTGAGCGGGCTGCTTTGGCTTTGCTGCCGGTGATGCTGCTAGCGCTCTTGCGGGGGCCTCGTTCGCTGCGGTTCTTGCGGGCGGTTTGGTCTTTGCTGCCGCCAACGTCACCCGCGGGGGAGCGTTCGGGTGCGCCTTTGCGGCATGGCGGGCCTGCGCGCCGGGTGTTGGGCGGCGCTCGGCGCCCGACTTCATGGCGGCCGCGTGCTCGGATGCAGCGGCAGTGCCTTTGGCCGGTGCGACACTTGGCTGGCGAGCTTTTGCCGCCGCGGTGTCTGTGCCCGACGCGCGGGGCGGACGAGCACCATGGACCTCCGCGGCGGCCTCGCCCCTTGCCGCGGGGCTGGTGTTGGATGTGCCTCCTGCGCGTTGCGCTGGTGCGGTTTGCAGGGGCTGCGTGCCTGGTGGAGGCGAGGTGGCGACCTCTTGCACCAGGGCTTCGTGCGTTGCCACGGGCGAGTCCTCGCCCGCAGTCCCCACGGCCATCCAGATCCCGAACCCGAGCACCGCCAACAGACCGACGGCACGTATCAGCCACCTTCCGCCGGCGGCCTGAGCGGTCCCGTCGGCGCGCGTGCCGGCGGCCGCGGCAGCAGCTTGGGCTTGGGGCGCCGGCTCGTCGCCAAGGCGCGCTCCAAAGGTAGGAGTTCGCTGCTCCTCGGCGCGCTCCTCGTCGGCAGCAAGCTCGACGTCAGCCGTGGCCGTGTCGCTTGCCGGTGCTTTAGCCACTTCCCCGGCCGCATCGGCTCCGCGGTCTTCCAACAAGGCGGCGCTCAGGGGATCGCGTTCGGCGCCCGGTTGGCCGTCCGATTGGCTCGGCTGCGATTCGGGCGCTTCCGGGTTCTGCTCGGAGTCCGGGAGCCACGCCGCAGATTCTGTCGCGCCCTGGCTTTCCGATGAGCGCGGCTCGTCCTGCGTCGGTTCTTCCGCAAGGGCAGGCGCTGCTTCAGGCTCGTCAGCAAGCTGGGTGCTAGGTCCAGAATCGGCCGCCTCGGGCTCCGAAGCCGAGGCGACCGAGCCTTGCTGGGCGCTTTCCGGGTGATGCTCCTCGTGCGCCTCGCCGCGCTCGGACAGCTCCCCTTCCGGGCCGGCTACAGCCTGCAGTGCGATCGCGGCGGGGCTTTCACCGCTTTCCGATGCTGCCTGTTCGCCGCTCGCCGTATCCAGGAGCGCGTCGATCGCAGCGTCCGTTTCGGCTGCCAGCGATTCATCCTCCGCGTGGACGTCCTCGGCGTCAATGCCCGGCAGCGACTGCGAAGGCGCCCGCTCTTCGGTCTCGCTCGGGGGCTCGTGGGTCGCTTCGAGATGCGTGGGCGAGTCCGCTGCCGGAACCGCGCTGGCGTCGTCACCTGGCTGATTGTCCGTCCAATGCGCTGCAAAGGGTGCGGGGCCCAGATCCTCCCGGTCCCGCACCGGGCCACCGTTGCCCGCTCCATCTGTTGTGGCGGCGGCTGCCTGCGAGGCCCGCGCGGCGGTCTCTTGTTTTGGCGCGGGTGGCTCCGCCCGCGAATCGATGCCGGCCCCGGGATCCACCGCCGTAGACTGCAGGAGGCGGGCCACCAGCAGGTCCCCGTCGTCCTCGAGACGTACGAACTTCACTGCCATGCCGGTCGGGCGCGCTGGGTCGTCGCTCTGATCGCGCTTCCAGACCACCCTGCCAACCCCCCGAAAGGCCCCCACTTCCGGTGTCTCGACGTCGCAGTGGAACTTGATGAGCGTGCCGATAGGGGCCGGTGCTTCGGTGGCCATGAACATGCCGCCGCGCGAGAGGTTGAAGCACTCGTTCTGGACGAAGTCGAAAACGGTCGGGCTGCGGTACTTCGCCTTCAGCCCGACGACCGCCCGCCCTTCTTTGCGCTCCGTGTCGTCCGCGTCTTGCGGCTGTGTCAGGACCATTCAGAAACCGCCTTCGAAGCTGCAGAGAACGACGGCCACACGACTTCGAGGACAAAGCCCCTGCGGACCCTTGGGTGGCGTTGCGTCATTCCTGGCCAGCGGAGACTTTACATCGTGCGGCCCGATGTTCAAGCGCCGGGCCGGTGTTGCACGATGCTTGCATGGCTCGCGGTTTCGCGGGCCCTTGGGACCACGGGCCCCTATTCCGGGTCGATACGCACGATACTACCCCCGAAGTCGACGACATAAAGCTCACCGTCGGCGTCTTCGCCGAAGGAAGATATTCCGACCAGATTCGAGGTCTGCAGATCCTGGGTGAGCTCGACCTCGTCGCAGATTTCAGCGACACCGTTGGTTTCGCCCCGCCAGACGAAACTCCAGATTCGCCGGCTGCCGAAGTCCCCGTACACGTAGCGGCCCGCCATGCCCGGTATGGAACCGCGGTAGACGTAGCCACCCGTAATGGATCGGTTGGGGTTCGAGATCGAGCCGATTCGGTTCTCGTTGGGCACTTCGACCACGGGCAGGGTGAGCCCGGTGCGCACGCACGAGCCGGCGCCCGTGCGATCGCCGAGGCAGTGCTTGCCTTCCATGACGTTCCAACCGTAGTTGCGGCCGGCGACACCCCGCGGCTCCACATCGATCTCCTCCCAGGCGTTCTGCCCCACGTCGCCCGCGTACAGGTCGCCCGTTTCCCTATCGAAGCTGTAGCGCCAGGGATTGCGCCACCCATAGGACCATACGTGGGGATCGGCTCCCGGGATCGGCGGATTGCCGGGTGCCGGCGTGGGGTAGTTCGCGACGTCGATGCGCAGCATCGAACCGAGCTGGGTCGCAGGGTCTTGCCCGTGGCCCATCGGGCCATGGTTGGGACCGTCGTTTCGGCCACCGCCATCGCCCAGCCCGATCCACAGGCAGCCGTCGGGTCCAAAAGCGAGCATGCCGCCGTTGTGGTTCGACTGCGGTTGCTCGACTTGCAGCAACACGGTCGCGGACCCGGGATCGGCGGCGTTCGGGTTGTTCGCGGCGGTCCTGTAGCCAGCCACGACGGTGTCACCGCTGCCACGCGCGCTGTAATTGATCCAGAACCGGCCTGTCGTTGCGTACTGCGGATCGAATGCCAAGCCGAGCAAGCCTTGCTCGCTTTCGCCGCTGCCGGTTGCGATGAGCCGCGACACGTCGAGAAAGGGGGCCGGGGATAGGGTCCACGTACTCGAGGGGCCTGGGTCGCGCTGCAACACGCGAACGAACCCGGTGCGCTCAACCACGAACAAGCGCATCCGGTCGCCCGGCGCGTGCGTCACGTACACGGGCACGGATAGACCCGAGGTGATCGGAGTGAGCTTGAGGCGAGGCGGAGGAACGCCCTTGCACGCGTTACCGGGGGTGGGGTTAGCGAGCGGCGGGACGCAACCGGCGACCGCCGGCGCGCCGCCCGCGCCCCCGATGGGGCGCGCGCCCGCGATGGGGCCCTGGCCGGCGATGCCCCCTGCAGTACCCGCGGCCGCGCCAGGTATGCCACCCCCGGAGCTTCCTGCCGGCCCGGTCCCCGCGCCCGCACCCGCTCCTCCAAATCCTATTGGTGCGCCCCCGCCACCCGAAGGCGGCCCGCCGCCGCCGGTTGCGCCGGCACCGATGGTCGCGCCGCCACCGACGGTCGCTTCGTTGGTGGCGCAGGCCCCGACCGGCAGCAGGCAAGACGCTGTCAGCACGATCGCCGCGCTGCGAAGGCCCCGGAGGTCCGTTACGCGGCAGCAGCGCCCTAGCCATCGGTTGAGCATTCGATCCTCTAGCGTCCTGGTCTTGCTAGATCCTCGATCCATAAGCGCAGGCTTTCAAGCCCCGCCAGGTCGACTTGCTTGGTTGCGATCGGAGGCATGCCGAGCAAGGGATCGCGCGTGCTCATGCGTACGTATACAGCGCTCTGTGCTGGGTCGCCGGGGACCAGGCGCGTCGTGAGTCCTGCGAGCGGTTTGCTCACCGGCCGAGCCACGAGCGACAGGTAGGTCGTGCTCTGTTCGACGTTGGCCAGGGACCGAACCGACAAGAACGTCACCATGTCCGTCTTGTCGAAGGTAAGGATGTGATGTTCGTTGTGGCAGTGCCCGCAGTTGGCGTGCAGCATGCCGAGTGCCGCCTGCGCGATCGGGCTGCCCGGCCATGCGTACATCGCGCTGGGCGGGGGCGGGCTGAGGCGCCTCTGCCGCACCAGCGCCGCCAGCGTCAGGCCGGGACCGTCGTGCGAGAGCTGCAGGGCGCCGACTGCCAGCAGCGTGTCGGGAGCCCCGTCGTGGCATTCGTCGCATCGCTTCTGACTCGGCACATCGTGCGAGGTGCCGGCGACGCCCTCCGATCCATCGGGAGCAGCGGTGGCGTCGCTTCCATCTTCGAGCCAGACAAAGGCCATTCTGAACCAGCCGCCGTGGCCTTGCGAGATCTTGTGCAGCATCCGAGTTTCGAGGGGCCTACCGTCTTTCGAAAACTGCTTCCAGACCTTGGTGCCCACGGGAAAGCTCCAGAAATCCATGTCGCGCGCATCGATCGGTTGGCCAGCTGGCACGAGGATCCAGCGATCCTTGGTGGTCGCATCCGACCAGAGCTCGTAGCGCGGCCGGTAGCCCAGGACTCCTGGCGCGAGCAATCGTTGCGCGATGTCGGCGTACAGGCCGGTCTGCGACAACAGGACCGGCTCGGTCGCTGTCCCGGCTTCAGGCGTTCCGGAAGCGTCCGCCGCTGCATGCGTTCCGGCCGGGGCAGCGGGCGGATCGGCGGCTGGCGAGGTCGCATCGCAGCCGGTGGTTGCCGCTAGCGTTGCCAGGGAGCTGCGCCCGAGCCAAAGCAAGCAGGACCAGCGCAGGGCGATCGCGTTGCGGTGCTCCGGACGCTCGCGCTTGATAGGAGCTACGGGCACGTCGAGCTGGCATCGAACCTGGCCTGTCATGTCGTGGATTGTAGTGCCGGCCAGGTGCTGGTCCATACCGGTTGCCCATCTCGGTCGCTTGTGGCTTGATACCCGCGAGCTCATGATCGTCACCAACCTGGAGAGTGTGCCCGGCCTGCGCACGGTCCGCCATCTCGGGCTTGTTCAGGGCAGCACGGTGCGTGCGAAGCACCTCGGCCGCGACATCATGGCGAGCCTCAAGAACGTGATCGGTGGAGAGCTGAAAGGCTACACAGAGCTGCTTCAAGACTCGCGCGACGAAGCGACTCGCCGGATGCTGGCGCAGGCAGAGCAACTGGGTGGCAACGCGGTCGTCAACATACGGTTCACGACGTCGTCGGTGGCGCAAGGCGCATCCGAGATCCTCGCCTACGGCACTGCTATCGTCGTGGAGGAGGAGTGACCCTTGCTCAGGCGCTGGGCTACTTCCTGTCCCCGTTGTTGCTGCTTGTACTGGGTTACATCGCCGGGCGCATCGCAGAGCAGCGACACTATCGCAACCTGCAAGCACGCGAGCAGCAATGGGCGTCACGCCCCGTGCTCAGCGTGCGCGAGCTTGAAGCGAGCCCTGCGGAGCGCCGCGTTGCATCTGCTACGCTCGCCTCCGGCTCCGTGGTGGTGTCGGTCGACTACTACAAACGTTTCCTCGCCGGTTTGCGGATGCTGTTTGGCGGCGAGCTGCGTTCTTATGCCACGCTCATCGAGCGCGGGCGCCGGGAAGCCGTGTTGCGCATGAAAGAGTCGTGCCCCGACGCACACGCCTACCTCAACTGCCGCCTGCACACTTCCACGATCGCAAGGGGGTACCGCGATGGGTTGGGCAGTGTGGAGGTGCTGGCGTATGCCACGGCGGTGCGGTTCGCCGACAGCGCAGCGCGTTTGGAGCCACAGGCAGGGTCCCGGTAATGCGGGCCATGCTGCTCGAGCGTGCGCCTGGAGCGCTGAGCCTAAAGCAGCTGCCCCGGCCTGCCGCAGCCGCCGGCCAGCTCCTCATCCGCGTGAGCGCCTGCGGGATCTGCCGCACCGATCTGCACGTCGTGGACGGCGAGCTACCCAGGCCGACGCTCCCCCTGATCCCTGGCCACCAGATCGTGGGCCGCGTGATCGAGGTCGGTGAAGACGTCCGCGAGCACCAGCAGGGTGACCGGGTCGGCGTGCCCTGGCTAGGCTCTACCTGCGGTGCCTGTGGATTCTGCACCTCGGGACGCGAGAACTTGTGCGGGCGGGCCCGGTTTACGGGCTACCAAATCAACGGAGGCTACGCTGACTATGCGGTGGCGGACCAACGCTATTGCTTTCCGATTCCGCGCGGCTTCTCCGACGCTGCCGCGGCGCCCCTCTTGTGCGCCGGCTTGATCGGGTTCCGGTCGTTGCGCCTCGCGGGGCAGGCCCGGCGGATCGGTCTGTACGGTTTCGGGGCTGCGGCGCACATCGTCGCGCAGGTGGCAGCGCATCAGGGCCGCCAAGTGTATGCGTTCACACGCAAGGGGGATCGGGCGGCGCAGCAGCTGGCTCTGCAGCTGGGCGCGGTCTGGGCCGGCGACTCACAGACGGCGCCCCCCGAGCCCCTCGAGGCCGCGATCATCTTCGCGCCGGTCGGAGCGCTGGTGCCCCTGGCGCTGCGTGCGATCGACAGGGGCGGCACGGTCGTGTGTGCTGGCATCCATATGAGCGATATCCCGGCCTTTGCCTACGAGATGCTCTGGGGAGAGCGCGTCATCCGATCGGTCGCCAATCTCACCCGCGCCGACGGCACCGAGTTCCTCCGCGTTGCCGCCGAGGTGCCTGTACGGACTCACGTAACCTGCTATCCGCTGGAAGATGCCAACGGGGCGCTCGAAGCCCTGCGTTCGGGTCGTCTGACCGGTGCCGGCGTCCTGCAAATCGATCGGCGGCACGGGCGCGACGGTCAGCCGGCACGGGCGTGGGCGACCTGACCCGCCTTGGCCCTGGCTCGCCGAGGTCGAGCGCCAGCTCGCGATCCTGGACGACAAGGAAGACGAGGCGCGCTGGGTGGCCCGCATGCTCGCCGACATCGACAGGGTCTGGGACGCCATGGGCACGGAGAACCAGGGCAAGCTCCTCCGGGCGCTGGTCGACCGTGTATCGCTCGACGAGCGAAGCGGCGCCGTGGAGATCGTCCTGGCCGACCTCGAGGTCGACTTCGAAAAGGTCTGATACCTCTGTGCCACAAGGAGGTCGGCATGCTCACGGGGCGTAGGGCTTCAAACTTCATTCGCCGTTTTGGCGGACCGGGCGACGATTCGGGCATCGTCTGCTTTCGCTTCTGGCAGCTCGTTCCCGCAGGGGGCTGCCCGTATCGCTGTGCCTACTGCTTCTTGCAGACCACGCCCTGGTTCCGATTCAAGCCCGACCAGCTCTATGGCCTCGTCTACACCAACGTGGACGACATGCTGCGCGAGCTCGACAAGTGGCTCGACGATCCGATCCCCAAGATGCTGATCGTCGGCGAGCTCCAGGACGGCCTCGTCTTCGAGAAAGCCTTCAAGAAGGTGACGGGCAAACCGCTCACCCACTGGATCGTGCCGAAGTTCGCGGCGCAGACGCGGCACCGCCTGATCTTCCTGACCAAGTCGACCCAGATCCAACACGCCCTCGAGCTCGAGCCAACGCCGCAGGCGGTCTTCTCATGGTCGGTGAACGCCCAAGAGGTGGCAGCACGCTGGGAGCACGGCACGCCGGCGCCCTCGGAACGGTTCGCTGCCTGTTCACCCAGGGGTGAAGGGATGAAGGACGTGGAGTGCTCATCGTGGACGTTGCCGGCACCGCCGAGTTCGAGAACTTGGATCCTTGGGTTCGACGACAAGACCGAGGTCCGCGAGTCCGCAACGCTGCCAGAGACAAGATCGGAGTGGAGCTGGCGCGGGCCGGCGCCATGTAAGGGTGCCCCGCGGCACGACCACATGAGCGGCCGACCTTGCACCACCATAGCGGATTGCGCTGGTGGACCCAGCGGTCAAGTTTGGTCTATTATGCCCAGGTTTGCCCCCGAGACCCCAGGAGAGCGTATGTCCGCTGCAATGAGCGTTCGGGACGTCGCCGAGTACCTGAACGTCGATGAAAAGACCGTCTACCGCCTCGTGAAACGAGGCGAGCTACCCGGTTTCAAGGTCTCCGGGGTCTGGCGGTTCAAGCGCGAGGACATCGACGCCTGGATCGAGGATCAAAAACGCGCGGAGCGAGATGCCCCGGAGGAAGCGGAATGACCGCGAAGAAAAAGAGGAAAGCGAAGAAGGGCACCGCCGCCACCGGGAACAACGGCGCGACCCTCGGTTTCGAGCAGACACTCTGGGCAGCCGCCGACAAGCTGCGCAACAACCTTGACGCCGCCGAGTACAAGCACGTCGTGCTCGGGCTCATCTTCCTCAAGTACATCTCGGACGCCTTCGAGGAGAAGCACGCCGAGCTCGAGGCCGCCAAAGACCAAGGCGCCGATGCCGAAGATCCGGACGAGTATCGCGCCGAGAACATCTTCTGGGTTCCCAAGGAGGCGCGCTGGTCCCACCTGAAAGCGAACGCGCCGCAGCCCACCATCGGCAAGCTGGTCGACGACGCCATGGTGGCCATCGAGCGCGACAACAAGTCCCTCAAGGGTGTGCTCCCAAAGATCTACGCGCGGCCCGCCCTCGACAAGCAGCGTCTCGGCGAGCTCATCAACCTGGTGAGCACCATCGGCCTCGGCGACGAGGACAACCGATCGAAGGACATTCTCGGTCGCGTCTACGAGTACTTTCTATCCGAGTTTGCCAGCGCCGAAGGTAAGAAGGGCGGCCAGTTCTACACGCCGCGCTGCGTGGTCCAGGTGCTCGTCTCGATGCTCGCGCCTTACAAAGGCCGGGTGTTCGATCCCTGCTGCGGCTCGGGCGGAATGTTCGTGCAGAGCGAGAAGTTCGTAGAAGCCCACGACGGCCGCATCGGCGACATCAGCATCTACGGTCAGGAGTCCAATCCGACGACCTGGCGTCTCGCCAAGATGAACCTGGCCATCCGCGGCATCGACGCCAACCTCGGCAGTGAATGGAGCGACTCCTTCCATCGCGATCAGCATAAAGACCTCAAGGCCGACTACGTGCTCGCCAACCCGCCGTTCAACGACAGCGATTGGGGCGGCCAGCGCCTGCGCGAGGACGTACGCTGGAAGTACGGAACGCCTCCGGCGGGCAACGCCAACTTCGCCTGGGTGCAGCACTTCCTGCACCACCTCGCCCCTGCAGGATTGGCCGGCTTTGTCCTCGCCAACGGCAGCATGTCCTCGCAGCAGTCGGGCGAAGGAGAGATCCGCAAGAACCTCATCGAGTCGGACCTCGTCGATTGCATGGTGGCTTTGCCAGGCCAGCTCTTCTACTCGACGCAGATCCCGGTGTGCCTGTGGTTCCTCTCCCGCGACAAGAAGAACGGCCTCGGCGGACGCGGCAAGAAGATGCGCGACCGCCGGAACGAGACGCTCTTCATCGATGCCCGCAAGCTGGGCACGATGATCGATCGCGTCCACCGTGAGCTGACCGACACCGATATCGATCGGATCGCCGACACCTATCACCGCTGGCGCGGCGACGGCCCGGGCAAGTACGAAGACGTTCCCGGCTTCTGCAAGAGCGCCACAACCGAAGAGATCGCCGCTCACCAGTTCGTACTGACACCCGGCCGCTACGTCGGAGCCGAAGAGCTCGAGGACGACGACGAGCCCTTCGAAGAGAAGATGCCGCGCCTTGTGGCCAAGCTCGACGCGCAGTTCAAGGAGGGCGCGAAGCTCGAGACGGCCATCCGCCAGAACCTGAGGGGGCTTGGGTATGGGGAGTGAGTGGCGTGAACTGAAGCTCGGTGATTTGGTCGAGATCTTTGATGGGCCTCATGCCACTCCAAAGAAGACATCGTTTGGGCCAATCTTCCTTGGCATTTCGAGCCTGTCACGAGGCCGAATCAATCTCGCTGACTCCGCCCATCTGTCCGAGGAGGACTTCAAGCGGTGGACACGTCGGGTTACCCCATCGCCGGGCGACGTTGTCTTCTCGTATGAAACAAGGCTGGGCGAGGCCGCTCTGATTCCGGATGGACTGGGTTGCTGCCTCGGGCGCAGAATGGGACTCCTTCGTGCCAAGAACGGACTAGTGGATCCACGCTTCTTGCTCTACGCATATCTGGGCCCCGAATTTCAGGAGACCATCCGTCAGCGCACCGTCCATGGCAGCACTGTGGACAGAATCGCGCTCGTAGAGATGCCCAGCTTTCCCATCCGAGTACCGGATCTTCAGACCCAACTCGCCATCGCCCACATTCTCGGGACCCTCGACGACAAGATCGAGTTGAACCGGCGGACGAACGAGACACTCGAGACCATGGCTCGAGCGCTCTTCAAGTCCTGGTTCGTCGACTTCGACCGGGTGCGCGCCAAGGCTGAGGGCCGCGCTCCCACCGGTATGGACGCCGACATCGCCAAGCTCTTCCCCAGCGAGTTCGAGGACTCTGAACTCGGTCCGATTCCGAAGGGATGGACATGCGCGTCGCTCGGTGAGTGCGTGGAGACGCTGTCGGGCGGCACGCCCTCGAAAAAGAACACTGCGTATTGGGGCGGAAATATCCCCTGGATTAGTCCCAAGGTCATGACCTCAATCCACTCCGATGAGGCTGACCACCATGTGACCAGAGCCGCCGTTGGTAACGGTACGCGGATCGCACCAGCTGGCGCCACGCTCATTATGGTGCGAGGGATGGGCCTGCACCAAGAGGTCCGCGTGAGCCAAGCTCGAGGTGACCTCACTTTTAACCAAGACGTCAAAGCCCTGGTCGCAAAGCACATCGAGCCAACTCTTCTTCTTTTTGCTCTGCTGGACGGTCAGCAGGAACTGCTAGGTCGTGTTGAGAGTTCGGGGCATGGAACCGGCAAGCTTCCCAGTGACGTGCTGCTCTCCTACCCGATCACGATGCCGCCCTTGCCGGTCCAGACCAAGCTGGCGACTTCGTTTGTTGACCTCAACGATCGCATAGGGCTCGCCCGCAATGAGTCCCGCACGCTCAGGGCATTGCGAGACAGCCTGTTGCCCCGCCTGCTGTCAGGTGAGCTCTCGGTCGCCCAAGCTGAGAAAGCAGTGGAGGCGACAGCATGACCACTTTCAACGTCTACTGCGACGAAAGCGGTCATCTGCCGAGCGCCCGGCAGCCGAACATGGTCCTGGGCGCGATCTGGTGTCCGTTGGAGCGCGTGCGGGCGATGTCCGATGCCCTGCGGGGGCTCAAGAAGGGCCACGGGCTGGCGCCGCAGATGGAGGTGAAGTGGACCAAGGTCTCACCGGCCAAGGTCGACTTCTACCTGTCCCTGGTGGACTTCTTCTTCGACCAGGCAGACCTGCGCTTCCGGGCGCTCGTCGTTCCTGACAAGTCGAAGCTCGATCACGACGCGTTCGGGCAGGATCACGACACCTGGTACTACAAGATGTACTTCAGCATGCTGAAGGTGATCATCACGCCCGACGATCGCTTCCGCATCTACCTCGACATCAAAGACACGCGCAGCGCGGACAAGATGCGGAAGCTCCACGAGGTGCTCTGCAACAACATCTATGACTTTGACCAGAACATCATCGAGCGCGTGCAGACCGTGCGCTCTCACGAGGTCGAACTCCTGCAGCTTGCGGACCTGTTGATCGGCGCCGTCCAGCACGCCGGGCGCGGACCGCTGAAGGACAGCGCCAAGGACGAGGTCGTGCGCCGGGTGCAGGAGCGCTCACGCTACGGGCTCGTCAAATCCACTCTGCTCACGGAGAAGAAACTCAACATCTTTGTCTGGCGCGCACGGGAGACGGAGCGGTGAGAGATGACGATGCGCCGGACTGGCTCCCCGACCTCATGGAGTGCGACTGGAATCGCTACCAAGAGACGATCGATCGCGCCTACGCCATCTTCTGGCGGGACTTTGGAGCGGCGGCAGCCCGGCCCGCGTTTCGCGGCAAGCGAATGGGCCTCAAGCGACACCCCGAGTTGGACGGCAAGAGCGCAACCTTCTGGCACTTCGTCACCGAGGGCAGCACTGAGGAAGATCTGTCTTGGTTCAGCGTGAACGTGACTCCGGGGAATGGGTCTGATTGGAGGTTCTAGGCAGCTAAAGCGCGATCCTCCTGACGGCGGCGCGCGCGAAGGGCGCGTGCGGCTTCGAGTTTACGATCGCGAGCCTCAAAGATCTCGTTTTGGCGCCCGGCGGGCTTGTCCGCCGGGGTGACGTAGCCAATGGCGCTGTGAAGGCGAACCGTGTTGTAGTGCGCGACGAGCTTGGCGGTGACCCGTCGAGCCTCGTCAATGCTGGTGGGCGGAG
>JAKSBK010000412.1 GCA_022361155.1 Pseudomonadota bacterium | reverse complement strand
CGTGATAACGGCCGCTCCGCAGTCGAAGCGCCGGAAGCATAGTCGACACTATGTTGGGGACACCGAGACGAGGACGCGGCCGTTTGCGCGGGTGGATCGGCCGATCGAGCCGGAGGCTGGTGACCGATGCGGGCTAGGCTAGCCTGATTGCGTCCGCGCCCGCCCGCCGTCGAGTGCTCTGTCCGCTGGATCATCCAAGGGAGCAAGGCAATCCACCCCCTCGCTCCCTAGCATCTGCTCACTGGCCTGCCACAGCCGGCGTGCGGCGGCTGCGTCCTTGGCGGCACTCGAACACGGAGCCGCCTTGCACTTGTCGAAGTAGGCTCCCGTGACCCCGCGAACTTCGGCTGATGTGGCCAGATAGATGCTCGTTTCGGCGCCCTGTTCCGCCGAGATCATGAAAGGGCGCGCGAGCTTGAAGGCGAACGCAAAAAAGCCCTGCGCGTCTCCGTCCCCGGCAAAGCCGGTGCGCACCACCCCGGGGTGTAGCGCGTTGGCGGACACTTGGCGTTCGTCGAGCCTTTGCGCCAGCTCCCGCGTGAAGAGGATATTCGCAAGCTTGGTCGCGCAGTACACCCCGAAGCCGTCGTAGCGGCGAGCGGAATGCAGGTCGTCGAAATCGAGCCGCCCACGCTTGTGGGCGCGCGACGAGACATTGACGATACGGGCCGGTGCGCTGCGCTCGAGCGTGTCGCGCAGCAGGTGCGTCAGCAGAAATGGCGCCAGGTGATTGACGGCAAGCGTTTCCTCGAAGCCGTCGGGGGTTACGCGGCGCCTGGACAACATGAGGCCAGCGTTGTTGATGAGCACATCGAGCCGACGGTGGCGCCTTACGAACTGCTCAGCCAGGGCCCGCACGTCTCGCATCTGCGCGAAGTCCGCCGTCAGCAATTCGACGTTCGGATTGCCGCCATGCTGCCGGATATCGGCCACCGCCTGCTCACCGCGCTCACGGTCTCGTGCGGTGCACACGACGGTAGCGCCGCGCTGCGCCAGGGCCCGGGCAGTCACCTTGCCGATGCCCGAGTTGGCTCCCGTGATCAACACGACCTTGCCTGACATGGCTACCGGCATGACGGGAGGGAGCCTAGCGTGCATCCCCCGCACGAGTCACGCGTTTCAGACAGCTCGCGCCCCTCGAAGCCCGGCTCGGGTCTGCTCTCTCGGCGTCGCCAGCCGGAAACGGGAATTTCACGCCAGTACCGCCCCACAGTCCCTGCGGGCCACACAAGAAACAGAACTTCCCACGCCGCAGGTAGGCTTGCTGCCATCTTCAGGCGGCGCTGATGCGCCGCTCCGCTCGCGCAGCGAGCCCTAGCCGGAAACGGAAGTCTCAGGCTAGAGCAATCCTCGCCTGAGCGAAGGGCCGATCAGCAGCTCGAAGTAGCCCCCGGTGCTGGTTTGCGTGCTGCCCACCACCACCGAACGTTGCGCGCCACTCATGGAATCGAACACGGCCCGGGCGGTGATGCGCGCCTCGTCAAGTGCCCCGGCCTCGGGTGCGCCGGCGTCTGGCAGCAGCCGGTAGACCAGCTGGCCGCGAATCAGAATTGGAGCGTCCAGACGAATATGGCGGGTCACGGGCTGTCCCGTGAGCGTCACTTGCTCACCAATACTGAAATCGCGAAAAAGCTGCCAGGCAAAGCCGCTGTCAACGGGTGGTTTTACAACGATGTCGTAGCCCCCGGGATCCAGGGGCAGCGAGAATTGCCCGCTGAGGGGGTCGACAGCGACCTCGACACTGCGGTTGAAGGTTTCACCGGCACGGTTCGGAGGCGCTTGCCCGTTGGGCGACAGCGCGAGCGCCCGCACGAGGGTGCCCGACACGGGCAGGCGCTCGTCGCTCCGGCGCGCCTCGTGGTACACCGTTCCCGTCAACAGCGGCGCCCTGGGCAGGCGCATCACCGAGCCGTTGAGCGAACGAGGACCAGCCGCAGGAGACGGCGGTGCCGGGGCAGACGCGGGAAGGCCAGGCACGGGAATTCTCGGCTCGACCTCCACGCGATGCGTGCCGGCATACAGCGCACAGGTGCGGCCCGCGTCCTGCGCCTGCGTGTCCGGCGAAGATACGGGAGGGGCGATCACCACCTCGTAGGTGCCCGGCACGAGGTCAACCTCGAAGACGCCGTTCTCGTCCACGTCGTGGTCGGTGGTCGTCGTGGACGCGCTGAAGCTGGCACGCAAGGGCGTACGTGGGCCGCCCAATGCGATCGATTCCGAGCGAAGCGTGACCGGTAGACCCACGCTCGAGGCGAAGGCCTCTTCGGAGTAGCAGTGCTCCACAACGGCCCGGAAGGTGATGGGCGCGAGCACCTTCGGCACCTGCACCAGACGCACGCCACCTTCGATCACGGGTAGATCGGCAACGCGGGCGCTGAAGCTCGGGTAGGGCATGGGTGCCTCGTGCTCGGCGAGCAGCTGCAGCTCGTAGTCGTTCGGATCCGGGCGGTGGCTTGGCATGAGACGCAGGGACACGGAATTCTGACCAGGATTCGTGAGCCAGCTCGACGACACCACGTGCTGTGTCCGCCTATCCCGCACCAGGATCTGGAAGCGGACACCCTCCGGGATGTCGTTGACCAAAAAGTCTTCAGTCCGCAGCCGCTCGGGGTAGCTCAGGTCGAGACGCTGCCACGCACCCGGTTC
Source organism: Pseudomonadota bacterium (assembly GCA_022361155.1). NCBI lineage: Bacteria > Pseudomonadati > Pseudomonadota > Pseudomonadota bacterium. Next base: position 8,212 of record JAKSBK010000412.1, on the reverse strand, counting down.
GAACCGTACCTGCTCGTACCTCGGAGGCAGCAGCTGGGATTCCGCGCCGGTGGGTTGCACGATCACCTGGTAAGCGACACCGGGCAGCAAGCGAACCGAGAAGGTCGACGCCTTGCCGAATGGATCCGCGATAGGGTCTGCCAGGGTGGTGGCCGTAACCCTGCCGATACGAACCCCAGGGCCGCTGGCCTCGGGCACGAAGGTCAGCTCGGCGCCGACCATTCGCCCGCCGAAGGTCACGCTACCGTAGATTCGAGCGGGCCAGGGTAACTCGAATACCTGCCCGTCGGCGGCGTTTGCGAAACCGACCTGAACGGGTTCGCCACCACGGGGGCCTCGCTGCGTCTCTACCTCCAGCGCCAGTGCGAAGGGTGGCGGCCGCCGCGTCAAGCACATGCTTCGCGCACAGATCGCGGCGGCGGCGCAGTCGCTTGCATCCGCACAGGTGTTGGCCGATGTCGCCCGGGAATCCTCGGCGCTGAAGCTGCAGCCCACCAAGACGCAAAATGCAAGCGACAACGCGGCGCCGGGCCGGCGGGGCGGGCGCCCCCTGCCGCAAAGCCTCGCGCGAGGAAATCTGTGCTGCCACGAGGCGTGCGCAAGCATGGTGTGCGGCAAGCTATGCATATTCTGAGCCAACGCCACGAGAACCCGGTAACCCATGGACGTTAAAGCAAAAAGCTAGCAGACGCCTGCCAGCGGCGCGAACTCCCGCCATGACAACGCTGTCGCGGTCCTTCGAAGACCAGACCGCGACCCGCGAACTCGTCCCGCCCTGGACTAGTACCACGAGTTTCCGGGCCGTTGTGCTAGTGCCTCGCCACAGGAATCCTGATCGTTTGGCCCCAGCCCTGGCGCCCGCTGGCGGCGTTGCAGCGGCCGTCAGAGCCGGCGGGAATCCAGCATAATCCCTGGCAAGCGGTACTAGCCGGCAGGTTCCTTGAGCTCGGGGTCGCGCTCCAGGTAGCGGAAGATCGTGCGTGGATCAACGCCCAGATCACGAGCGGTCTTGGTTCGGTTTCCAGCGTTGCGCTCGAGGACCTCGGCGATGTAGCGGCGCTGGAAATCCTCGCGTGCCTGAGCGAGGGTTCGGATCGGCGCGAGAGCCTCGGGAAACAAGTCCAGGTCCTCGGGACCGACCAGCGATTTCTCGCACATGACGATCGCCTTCTTGATGCGGTTTTCCAGCTGCCGCACGTTGCCGGGCCACGGATACTTGCGGATCGCGATCATGGCGTTGGGTGTGAACCCCTTGACGCGCGAGCCGAACTCCTTGCTGAACTTGGCCAACAAATACCTCGAAAGCACGACCACGTCGTCGCCGCGTTCACGAAGCGGGGGCAGGTGCAGATTCACCACGTTGAGACGATAGTAGAGGTCTTCGCGGAAGTTACCCAGCTTCATCTCGCCGATCAGCTCACGGTTGGTAGCCGCGACAATGCGGATATCCACCGGCTCGGGCTTGGCCTCGCCGACCTTGAAGACGACTTTTTCTTGCAGCGCCCGCAGCATCTTGACTTGCAGCGCTACCGGCAGCTCGCCAATTTCATCGAGAAACAGCGTGCCGCCATCGGCAAGCTGGAACTTTCCGCTGCGTGTCGCGACGGCACCTGTAAAGGCGCCTCGGACGTGACCGAACAGCTCCGACTCGATCAGATTGTCGGGGATGGCGCCGCAGTTGATAACCACGAACGGACCGCCGGCACGTGTGCTGCGGCGGTGAAGCTCGCGCGCGATCAGCTCCTTGCCGGTGCCCGTCTCACCCGTAATCAGCACGCTAACCTCGGTGGGAGCGACCTTTTCGACCGTGCGAAATACACTCAGCATCGGTGGACACGTGCCCACGATATCGCCAAAGCGCTGCGCGTCGAGCTTCTCTTTCAACTGGTCGCGGTCGGTCTTCAGCTGGTCAAGCAGCAGCGCGTTCTGAAGAATGAGCGATGCCTGGCCAGCAAAAATCGTCAATACGTCGAGGCTGCCCTCCTCGAAGAGATTGACGACGTTGTCGTTTCCGACGTACAGCAGGCCGAGTAATTGCCCCTGCGAGAGCAGCGGCGCGCACATGACCGAGCACAGCTTGAGGTTCATCACGCTTTCGCTGGTCTTGAAATGCTCGTCGTGCAGTGCATCGCTGACAATGAGCGGCTTGCGCTCCTGTATCACGTTGCGCAGAATGCTGTCTGACAGATGCTGCACGCTGTCCGACAGGTTTTGCTGCCTTAGGTTGCGGGCAACCGTAACTCTGGGTTCGTCGTTCTGCACCAGAATCAGAAAGCCTTTGTCGGCATGTGTGACCTCGATGACCGCATCCATCAGCGCCTCGAGCAGCTCGTTGACACTGTCGAGCTCCATCAGACGCTGACTGAACTCGTACAGCTTGACGAGTCCCCCGAGCTCGGTGGAGGCGTCGCGCGACTTCGAATCGATGTCCGTGAGCTCATCGTAGAGGGAAAAGCTCAGGCTCGCCGAACCCACGCTGAGTTGGTCCCCATGAACCAGCTTGCTCCGGCGCTTCTTCTTGCCGTTGATGCGCAGCTCGCCCTCGCGATCGACCTCGTTCAGATTGAAATCGCGGCCGTCAAACACGATCTGCGCATGGTAGTCAGCCAGCCCCGGAGCCTGCAGGCACACGTCGTTGCCGCCCGCCCTACCTATGCTGACGATCTTCTTTCGTATGGGAAAGACCTGAGGCGGACCCTCGGCTGCCATCCACTTCAGACACGGCATGGTGCCGAAGTGTACCAGAAAGGCAACCCGCTATGGCGCCATTGTGTCCCGCGGAGAGCCCGCGTTCCTGTCCAAAATGGATGCCAGAGCGAGCGCCCCCGCAGAAAAAACCGCAGGAATAGCAGCGCTATTTCGAGGACTTTTTTTCGAGGAGGTAAGCCGCTATGGCGCCATTGTGGACAGGAACGTTAGCTGCAGCCCATGGAGTTGCCACAGTTCAAACACTTATAGCAGGCGCCGTTGCGCACGGTGATGTGACCGCACTGATCGCACATGGGTGCGTCCCCCATCATCTCGCCCAGTTGCTTGTCGAGCGCGCTGCCGGACGAGGCGCCGTGGGACTCGAAGAGACCTACCTGTTTGGTCGAAATCTCGGTTGGCGCGTGCGGAGCTTCGTTGCCGGCGGCGCGCTTGGCCTGAACCACTGCGCTGGCGTCGGTGGTCGGATCCTCCATGTCGGCACGGATCTCCTCCGGCGGTACGTGTGCCAGATCATAGCGCTGCAGATACTCGATGCCGAGCACGCGAAAGACGTAGTCGATCATGGATGTCGCGAACTTGACGTTCGGGTGCCCTTTGACCGGGCCCTGGGGCTCGAAACGGGTGAACGTAAACTGCTCGACAAAGGACTGCAGGGGCACGCCGTGTTGAAGGCCCATCGATACGCTGATGGCAAAGCAGTTCATCAGCGATCGGAAGGCGGCACCTTCCTTATGCATGTCGATGAAGATCTCACCGAGGGAGCCATCGGTGTATTCTCCAGTTCGCAGGAAGATCTTGTGTCCCGCAACGCGCGCCTCCTGCGTGAAGCCTGAGCGTTTCTTGGGCAAGCGGTGACGGACGGTGTGCGGTGGCGTTTGGCCTTCGACGACCGTTGCCGGGACCGCCTGCTCCGCCGCAGCGCTGGAGGCCGCAGCGGTATCGGGCTCCTGCTGGGTATCTCGAGCCTCCTGCTCTCCAGTGGACAGGGGCTGAGAAGCCTTGCAGCCGTCGCGGTAGAGCGCGATCGCCTTGAGCCCCAGCTTCCAGCCCTCGAGATAGATATCCGCTACTTCCTGCACCGTGGCTTCGTGCGGCAGGTTGACTGTCTTGGAAATCGCGCCCGAAAGAAACGGCTGAGCCGCGGCCATCATACGCAGGTGCGACATGGGCGACAGGAAGCGTTGACCCTTGCTGCCACAACGATTGGCGCAATCGAATACGGCCAGGTGCTCCTGCTCGAGGTGGGGCGCGCCCTCCAGGGTCATGCGTCCGATCACGTGGTCGTTTAGCTCGTCGATCGCCGCCGTTGACAGGCCAAAATGCCGAAACAGGCTGAAGCCAGGTGCTTCGAAGCTCTCGCGCGCAATCCCTAGACGCTCGTAGGCCTGGGTGCCGATCACCCACGGTGCCAGTGCCTGCGAGACATCGAAAACCGAGCTCAGCGAACGCTCGGCACGCTCGATCTCGGCAGGCAGCAGGCCGCGCTCGTGCAGCCACTTGCGCGAAGCGTGAGGCGCAGCAGCAAAGGTGTTTGATCCGCTCACGTACGCGACCATTTCCGCGATCTGAGCCTGTGTGTAGCCCAGTCGCTCGAGGGCCGCGGGAACGCTCTGATTCACTATTTTGAAGTGGCCACCCCCCGCGAGCTTCTTGAACTTCACGAGCGCGAAGTCGGGCTCGATGCCCGTGGTATCGCAGTCCATCAACAGACCTATCGTCCCCGTAGGCGCCAGCACCGTGGCCTGTGCGTTGCGATACCCGTTGCGCTCGCCGAGCGCGACCGCCTCGTTCCAGCTCGCTCGAGCCGCCTCGAGCAGGTCCTGGGGGCAACGCATGGACACAGGCGTCGGCTCGGGGCAGCCGGCGAGCGACTCGATTTGAAAGCTCTTGTCGCGATGTTTGCGCATCACCCGCAGCATGGGCTCCCGGTTAGCCTCGAATCCCGGGAATGGGCCCTTCTCGCCGGCCATCTCCGCAGAGGCCTTATACGCTTCACCGCAAAGCACGGCGGTCAGCGCCCCACAGATGGCACGCCCCCTGGCACTGTCGTACGGAACACCGAGCCTCATCAAGAGCGTGCCGAGGTTGGCGAAACCAAGTCCGAGAGGCCGGTAGTCGTGGCTGTTTTTCGCGATTTCGGCCGTCGGGTAGGAGGCGAAATCGACCAGGATTTCCATGGCCATGACCAGCACACGAATGCTGTGCTTGTAGCCCGCGACATCGAAGCTGCCGTCGGGACGCAGGTACTTCGCGAGGTTGATCGAAGCCAGGTTGCAGGCCGAGTTGTCTAGAAACATGTACTCCGAGCACGGATTGGAAGCGTTGATCCGGTCGGTGCTGGGGCAGGTGTGCCAATCGTTGATGGTGGTGTCGTACTGTACACCGGGATCGGCGCAGGACCAGGCACTCTCGGCGATCATCTTCCACAGCTGTCGCGCGCGGTGGGTTTCCGTCGCTTGCCCGGTGGTGCGCGCCAGCGTGTGCCACTCGCCGTCGCTTTCGACCGCACGCATGAAAGCGTTGGTAACGCGCACCGAGTTGTTCGAGTTCTGTCCCGAGATCGTGTGGTAGGCGTCGCCGTTGAAGTCCGCCACGTAGCCCTGAGCGATCATGGCACGCGCCTTGTGCTCTTCCTTGACCTTCCACTGGATGAAATCGACGATTTCCGGATGATCCATGTCCAGGCAAACCATCTTGGCGGCACGGCGCGTGGTGCCTCCCGATTTGGTGGCACCCGCTGCGCGGTCGAAAACTTCGAGAAAGCTCATGAGCCCCGAGGACGTGCCGCCGCCAGAGAGCTTCTCCTGGCGACCCCTGAGCGGACTGAAGTTGGTGCCCGTGCCCGACCCGTACTTGAACAGACGAGCCTCGGTCTTGACGAGCTCGTAAATCGACATCAAGTCGTCGGACACGCTCTGGATGAAACAGGCCGAGCACTGTGGCCGCTCGTATGCATTCGCGGTCTCAAGGATGGAGTCGGTGTCGGGGTCCCATGCGAAGTTGCCGCCGCTGCCTTCGATTCCGTAGCGCTGGAACAGCCCGCAGTTGAACCAGACCGGCGAGTTGAAGGCCGCCATCTGATGGATCAGCAGGTAGCTGAGCTCCGCCTCGAAGACCTCGGCATCGTCGCGGCCCTCGAAATAGCCACCCAGCCGTTCTCCCGCGTCGCGGATCGTGCGCGTTACGCGATGCACGAGTTCGCGTGCGCTCCGTTCGCCCCGGTTCGGGTCCCCCTTGATACCAGCCTTACGGAAGTACTTGGACACGGCGATGTCGGTGGCCAGCTGGGACCACGCGCGCGGGACGTCGATTCCCTTGAGCTCGAACACGACCGACCCGTCCGGATTGCTGATCACGCTGTCGCGCTGCTCACTCTCCGGCTCGTCGAGCGGCTCGATCCCCGCGCGCGTGAAATAGCGCCCAACGCTCAATCCAGGAGGCTGACGGTCCATGGACTGGATATTTGTTCCGTTGTTTTTGGCCCGAGTCAAGGGCCTCACGACCTGGCTCTGCACGCCCACATCAACCTCCCGCCATCGGTGGCACTGCCGATACGCCGCTGTTCAGATCACGATCCGGCCTGGACATTCCACATCGTGTCCACCATAAATCCACAATATGTAGGGAATGATACGCCGCGACTACGCAACCGGTGGTAGATCGTCTTTAAGCCAAGCCGCAGGCTCAAGTCAAGACTCTATGCATCCGCCTGACTTCACCGCATGCAGCGGTCGTCATGGCAAGACATGACAATACATATACTGACTATTTATGTATATACCATAAAGCGGCGGCGAGCAAGATCCCAAGCCCCTGGCACGCTTTCGCCCCTTTTGCGGCCCAAGACAGCCTGAAGACTCCACCGCAGACGCCGCCGCTTCTGCTCCAGGTCGCTCGGGCGGCACACGGGCGGGCGCGCGAGTATGATATCGGTGGGGCTCGGACAGATGCTCGAAAGGATCGGCAATTGTCGCATTACGGGCGAACTGGGCAGTGGAGGGACCGCGGTCATCTACAAGGCGGTGCAGGAGCCGCTCGGACGGACCGTGGCCATCAAGGCACTCAAGCCCTCCATCGCCCGGGATAGCGAGTTCGCAGAGCGCTTCGAGCGCGAGGCGCGCTTCATGGCGTCACTGCAGCACGAAAATATCCTGCACGTCTACGATTTCGTAAAGCAGGATCAGTCGACTTACATCGTCATGGAGTATGTGCGCGGCATCGACTTGCGCGAGCTGCTGGCGCAATGCACCTGCCTGCCGGTGGATGTGGCGGCCATCGTCGCACTGCAGGTCGCGCGCGCGCTCGACCACGCGCATTTTCGCGGAATCATTCATCGCGACATCAAGCCAGCCAACATCATCATCTCGCGCTCGGGTGAGGTGAAGCTCATGGACTTCGGCGTTGCGGGCGAGGAAGCCGTGAGCGGTCACGAAGGAGCGGATGCGGGGGTTGGCACTCCCAGCTACATGAGCCCCGAGCAGGTGCTGGGAGACAAGCTCGACGCTCGCAGCGATGTGTTTTCGTTGGGCATCGTGCTCTACCAGTGCGTCACCGGCACGCGACCTTTCGAGGAGGACGCTGGACGCACCGCCATGCAGCGAATCCGACTGGACCGCTACGTTCGACCACGCCGGGTCGTGACCGATGTTCCCCGCGGCATCGAACGCTTGATGGCTCGCTGCATGGAGAAACTTCCAGCACGCCGTTACCAAACCACCCAATCCCTCATTCACGATCTGCAGGATTTCCTTGCACCACGCGTGAGCATCAACTACAGCGCGCGACTGGTGATGTTCTTGCGTGATGCTCAGCTCATCGGCAGCATCGAAGCCGATGAGACGCTTGCGAACGCACTTTCACGTTCCGCCCGAAGCGCGGGCTACAATCATGGCTTGCTGCGCAGCACAGCGGTAGTCTTTGGCGCGTTGTTCCTCGGTGTGGTGCTGAGCGGGGGAGCCATTCAGGCCGCGCACGGCGGGCTGGGCGCGAACGACAGCGTCGGCGCGCCGCTCGTCCTCGAACGCGCCGGGTACCTGCGCTTCGTCGTACAACCGTGGGCCGAAGTCCACATCGATGGCCATAGGGTGTGTACGACGCCCAGCGCACGCACCTACCCGGTGGCTCCAGGAAGACACTATCTGAAGCTCAGCAATCCCCACCTTGGGGAACGGCACCTGGAGCTCACGATCAAAGCCGGCGAGATCAAGCTTGTCGACGTCAAGCTCGAAGCGAAGGTGTCCAAGCAGCCTGCCACCCAGACCGGTGGCTGAGCAATGCGTACGACATCGGCATCGAGCACGTCGGCCGCGGCCATCGTCGTGATCGGTCTGTGGCTGACCACGTCGATCCCAGCGCAAGCGCACAACGCGATCGTACACATCGTACGACAAGGCGAAACCCTGGCATCGATCGCGGAGCGCTACTACGGCGAGCCCCGCTTCGAGCGGGTGCTGGTTGCGGAAAACGGACTGACCACCGAGGGCGGCTCGGCGATAGTCGTCGG
>JAKSBK010000411.1 GCA_022361155.1 Pseudomonadota bacterium | reverse complement strand
TCAAAACCAAAACCGTATCCCTGCTCTCCCCGCACTCATCGAAGCCCGCGCCCAAGCTCCTTGAGTGCTCTGTACCCTGTGCGATCCTACCCTCCTCTCCTCGCCACCACCTTTTGAGAAGTTACCCAGCGGTGGTCAGAACCGGCGAAATGGATGAGTTGTTCTTCCGCGGGCCCTAGGCTTGCAGTGCTCCGGTTGCCTCGGCCGCGACCCGCATCGCAAGCACCTCGGCTACTTCCCGTTCGCGTCCCGCCAAACGCAGGTCGGCTCGGCGCGCCAGAGGCTTGAGGCGCACTGGCAGCCCCTCGCCCTGCACCAGGAGGACGGAGAGCCAGGCCTCGCAGGTTGCGAGCAGTGCGTTGCCGATACACGCCATCACGGTGGGACTTCGCTCGGCGGTGAGGGCCTGCAAGAAGCTGTCTGACTCGCCCGCGGCGAGATCGAGCAGGTGCACGCGCTCGATTCCGGCGACCGCGAAGCGCCTGGCAGCTTCCTGCGACGCGTCATCGGGGCTCGGCCAGCAGCCGCAGACACCGATCACGCGAATCCTGCGGCCGCGGCTCAGCGTCCGTGCCAGGTGCACGGCAAACTCAACCTGAGCGCCGGATTTGCGGGTAGAGCCGACCGCCACGGCAACGCACGGCAACCGCGGCCGACGAGCAGCAAGCTCATCCGGCAAACGCATCAGCGCATCGGATGGCGCGCCTCGGGACGGCTTCGCAAGCACCTGCAGTCGTCGCCTGTCCACCATCACCCGCGATACAGCGTAGCGCCCCGCATCCAGCAATGCAGCGTAGCGCCCCGCATCCCGCGGTGGACACCCCTAACCGCGTTCGACGCCGAGACCGTCAGCCTCCCAGTGCAGGAAGCCGCCAGCAAGAAAGCCGACGTTGATGCCGCGCTCGCGCAGCTTGTCCGCGAGCTCCTTGGCTTCGTCGCCGCTGCGCGAGTAGAGCACGCGTAGCCTGCCGTCGCTGGGACGCAGCTCCCGCGCCCGATCGGTGACCTGCTCGCTCGGGATGTTGATCGCTCCTGGGATGCGGTAGCGGCGAAAGGACGTGGCGTCTCTCAAGTCCACGGCCAGGACGCGGCCCTCCCGCGCGAGCCTGTCGAGGTCTTTGGGAACGATCTCGGCCGCTGACGCGGGCAGGACCGGCTTTACCATCTCGACCAGAGCCTGCTTGTTGACCGCACCGACCACCTGATCCACCGGCCTCCCATCCGCGAAAAGCACCAACATGGGGATGGACTGCACGCGGAAGCCCTGGGCAAGACGCGGGCTCTTTTCGACGTCCACCCGAACGATCTTGAGCTTGCCAGACAGCTCGCGCGCCAGCTCCTCCAGAATCGGCTCGATCAGCTTGCACGGCTGGCACCAGTCCGCATACAGGTCCACCAAGACCGGCAGCTCGCTGCGCAGCACTTCCTGCTCGAAGCTCGCTTCGGTCACCTGCGAAACCTTCGCCTTCGCGACTGTTGCCTGCCAAACCACGTTCCTACCGGCTCTCTGCTGCGTCATCCCGCCGCTCTGAGCGCCGATCGGCGCTCCAGGCCACCGCTGCGGCCTGCGGGCGGCGAAGCTAGCACGGCCAGCACGCGGTTCAAGCGGAGCAACAGGCCCGATGCGCTTTCGTCAAGGGGGCGGAGCAGCGCGAGGTCCGAGCCCTCGCGACGCGAGGCGTGAGCCCGGTCTAGGACCGTATTGCGGGAAGATGGGAGCGTCTTCAGAATCGGATCGAGAGCCCGCGGATGATCGGAATCGTGGGCCCCGAGTTGCGGCCAGGCGCCCGCTCGGGCGGTATGGTCAGAGGATGCGTCTGCTAGCACTGCTTGCGAGTCTCGTCGGCCTGAGCGGCGCCGCCTATCTCACGCATGCGCATATCCAAGGGGGCTTCAGCGACGCCGGGCTGTGCCACACTTTGTCCGATACCGGTTGCTCCGTTGCCATCGAGTCCGGCTTCGGTGCACTGCTCGGGGTGCCCGTGCCGGTGTTTGCCGTGGGGCTGTATGCGGCTCTGCTGCTCGCGGTCGCCCGCGGGTTCGATGACGGCGCTTCCCGCGTCTGGGCCGCAGGGGCGGCGGCGCTCGCCTGTGGCGCTGTTGCCGGCGGCCTGTTCCTGCTCGGCGTCATGGCCCAGGCCCGGTCCTACTGCCCCGTGTGCATCGGGATGGACGGCTGCAACCTGGTACTGGCTGCCCTGTGGCTAAGGCGCGCCCTCAGCCTGCAAGGGCCTGCCTTGGCGGCGGGTCCGCTCGCCGGACTGGGACTGACCGCGACGCTGGTTGCCGGGGTCGCCCAGATCGCTCACGTAACGCTGGCACCGGCGCCAGCGCCCCAGACGGACACCCCGGCATCGGCGCGAGCCGAACGCGCGCTGACCGTCGAGCAATGCCACGCCGTGGAGCTGTCCGCGCTGGAAATCTCTGACTTCCTGTGCGCCTATTGCAAGCGATTGCAGGCGAACCTATCCGGTCTGCTTGCGAGCTGCGGCGCGCGCGTGGACAAGCGCTTCGTGCACTTTCCGCTCGACACAGCCTGCAACCGGTTCGTGAAACGCAACCTGCATCCGGGAGCCTGCCGGCTCGCAGAAGCTTCGGAATGCGCGCGGCAACAGGGGAAATTCGTCTCTTTCGCGGCAGGCCTCTTCGAGACGACGCCGCGTGATGCGGTGGCCGTCGACGCGCTGGCCAGGCGGGTCGGTCTGGACCTGGCGGAGTTCACGCGCTGCCTCGACGAGGGTAGAACCCGTGACCGCGTGCGTACCGACATCGAGCTCGCCCACCGGCTTGGAGTACGTTCCACCCCGACCTTTTACCTGAACGGCCGGCGGCTGGAGGGTGCGCTGAGCCGAGAGCGCCTGGAGCGTGAAATCAGTCTGGCGCTGCAGAAGGACGCTCGAGAAGCGCGCGCCATCCAAAGCCAGGCGCCAGCGTCCGGCGCCTCCGCGCAGTTCAGCTCCGAGCCGGCCGAAGCCTGTGATGCCGAGCGCTTCAGCCGAAAGCAAGATGGCTGTGCGCTCGAGCCCTAGTGTCCAGTATCCGAAATCCCGCACATAATTCGCCGGCCCTTGGCACCGCTCACGCCATCGATCGCCGTTTGGCTATCTCCTGGAAATAGCGCTGCACTGCATCGAAATTGAACCGCAGCCTGCGTCGATTCAATGACCCGAGCGTCGCCAATTGCTCGCCGACTTATGTACGTAATCACGGATGCAGGACACTAGAAGCGCCAAGCGACACCGTGCCCCAAGCCGAGGCGGACCTTTGCCTCGGGATACTGTTAGGATCGCCGCCGCTGAGGAACAAGATGCCCCAATACTGCACTGTAG
>JAKSBK010000410.1 GCA_022361155.1 Pseudomonadota bacterium | reverse complement strand
GTCGACCTCACCTTCGCCGAGCTGCGCAGGGGTGACAGGTTGCTTCTTTGTTCTGACGGCCTGTGTGGCCTAGTGAACGACGACGCGATCGCGCAGACGATTACGACCGTCGACGATCCCTCGGAATGCTGCGGCAAGCTCATCGACCAAGCGAACGCCTCGGGTGGGCACGACAATATCACGGTGATCGTGGCTGACTTCGAGGGCGAGGCGCTCGTCAAGCCAAAGCCTACCGACACGGTGGGCTATGTGCAGTACCCGCTGCCGGCCGAAACAGGGCCAGGCTCGCCAGGCGACGAGGTGGAGTTCGACGAGCCGACCGTCGCCGAGCCCATTGGGCGTCGTTCCCGCGAGCAGCCATCCGGCGCTGGTCGGGTATGGGTCCTGGCAGGTGTGCTGTCGCTGTTGGTGGGCCTGCTGCTTTTTGGGCTCGACAGCGGCGAATCGTCAAGAGGCGGCCCATCGGTCGAGCAATCCGCACCCGCGCGTCCTGCCGGGCGGCCGCCCGAGACGCCGGATTCCGGTATCGCGGTAGATCTACCGGGGAAGGCTCCCGCCCGGTCGGGCGCGCAGCGGACCTTCGAAGTCGACATGCCCGCCGCAGTCGAGGAAGCAAAGCCCGCAGAGCCCAGCCCGGAGCGGGCGCCGGCGCATGATCCGGCTGCGCAACCCTCGACGTCTGTGGCACTGGGGCATTCCGAAAAGGAAAAGGGCAGCGATTCGCCGCAGGAGGCCGGGGAGGTCCCGCCTGCATCGGTCCGTTCTCGGGATGGAGCGTTCGAGGACGAACGAAGAGCGCGCCGCGAGGTAGCGAAGTCGCGCAAGGCCAAACGAGGGCGTCAGGGCACGGACCAAACCGAGCACTCTCCGATCGGCGGCGCGGCGGCGCCCGCGCCTCGGGGTGTGGCAGCGTCGGCGGAGGCGGTCGCGCCCCCGATGTCGAGCGAGATAGGTACAACCTCGCCCTCCCCCTCCACAGCGCCCGATCCCAGCCGCACTATTCCAGAGAATCCGTATTAGGGCTGATCCGGAACTTCGTTGCGGGTCCCTGGCAAGCGGGACTAGCCCGCATCGTAGGAGTCCCGCACTCGGTCGAGCCAGGCCCCGACCTGCGCGCCCATGTCTGCGAGCGTCTGCTTGGCCTCGGCCTGTGTCCGTTGCACCGAATGGGCATCCACCAGCTGATGGACCTCGAGGTACACCTTGAGCTTCGGCTCGGTGCCGCTTGGCCGTACTATCACACGGTTGCGTCGTGACAGCTCGACGATGATGAGCGGGCTCCGGGGCAGCGGCAGGGGGGTCTGGGCGCCGCCTCGCTCGCGGCGAACCCCTGCTTCGACGTCTATCAGCGCCTTGACTTCGAAGCCAGCGAGCGTACTGAAGCGTGCACGACGCAGCTCGGCAAAGATGCCAGCGGCACACTCCTCGGCGTTTTCGCCCGGCACAGGAACGGTGAGCTGGGCAGTAGCGAAAACGCCATGCTCGGCCTGAAGCTGCTGCATGCGATCGAGCAGCGTCTGGCCCCTGCTCTTGCACGCGTCCGCAAGCTCAGCGAGCAGCAGCGCCGCACTGATTCCGTCTTTTTCCCAAGCCAAGCCGCTCGCCATGTACCCGAGCGCTTCCTCGAAAGCGAACACAACGCGCTTTCCAGCGGCCGTGAGCTGCTGGGCTCGTTGGGCTAGCCACTTGAAACCGGTGAGCGTGCGTTCCCAGTGGACGCCATGGCGTGCAGCGATGCTGCCGAGCATCGGGCTGCTCACGACCGTGGAAAGCACCACCCGTCGCTCATCGTCTGGCCCCTGTTCGAGCAGATAGTCGGCCAAGAGGGCTCCGACGTCGTTTCCGGTCAGCACGGCATACTCGCCCTCGGCGTTGCGCGCCGCCGCGGCGAGTCGATCGGCGTCCGGGTCGTTGGCAAGCACGAGGTCGGCGGCGTGCTCCCGTGCCAGGTCCAGCGCGAGGCTCAGGGTGCTGGGGTCCTCCGGGTTGGGTACGCGCAGGGTCGAGAAGTCCGGGTCGGGCTTGGCCTGCTCCGGCACGCACCACAGGTTGTTGAAACCCGCCTCGGCAAAGGCTCTACTGATCCAAGGCTGGCCCACGCCGTGCAAGGCGGTGTAGGCGATGCGAACGGCGCGCGTCTGCCTCGGGTGGCTCAGCAGCTGGGTCACGTCCTCGAGGTACGCGTCCTCGATGCGCCGGGCCTGACTCGACCAAAGCGCTCGTGTCTTGGCGCCGGCGCGCCCGAGCCGCGGCATGCTTCGCACCGACTCGTTCCAGTCGATCGCCTGCGCCACGCGCTCTTCCCACGGAGGCACCAGCTGGCTGCCTCCCTCCCAGTAGATCTTGCAGCCACTGTACTCGCGCGAATTGTGGCTGGCCGTCAGAAGCACGCCCCCGGCGGCAACCAGTACGCGTACGGCGTAGGCGAACACAGGCGTCGGCACACAGTGCTCGAAGCAGTGCACCACAAAGCCGGCACCGAGCGCGACCGTTGTGGCCTCCAGGGCAAGCTCGCGGCTGTGGCGCCGCCCGTCAAAGCCGATGCACAGGCCGCGCTCGTGCGCTCTTGGCACATGCGAAGCAAGGGCGCGACACACGCCCGCGGCGACTTTCGCCATCACGGCACGGTTCATACGGCTCAGGCCGGCCTCGCCGCGCGCCCTGAGCCCTGCCGTGCCAAAGCTCAACGGCGCCCGGAAGCGCCTGCACAACTCCGTCTCGGCGCCCGCATCGAGGAGCGCCCGGAGCTCGCTGGCTGCGCCCGGGTCGGGGTCGTCGTCGATCCAGGCCTGGATTCGCGCTCGGAGCGTCTTGTTCATGGCAAGCCTCGAAGGCGACAGATTGAGCGCGGCCGCGCATCAGCAGTCAGGGCCTGTGGGCCGTGGCAGTGGCCCCGTCGGGCTGGAGCCTCATGGAAGCGGCTCGATCGACTGCAGGCGCGGTGCCGGCGCAAGCTCCATGACCGACTGAACCAGGGCGATGATGCCGGTGGCGATCGCCGGCCTGGGCTTTGGAGCGAACAGGCTCGAGTGCAGCGACGGCAGCGGCCGCCCCTTTCTTTGGTGCCTGCGATGAACTTTGGAATCCACCGCGCCGAGCCAGAACATGGCGATCGGGATCTTGCCTTTGTCGGCGAAGCGGCCGAAATCCTCCCCACCCAGCACCGGGTCTCGGGGCACGACGCGATCCTCGCCGAGCACGCCCCTTAGCACCGGCACCAGGCGATCCACGAGGGTGGGGTCGTTGTAGGTCGCGGGTGTGAACTCGTCGCGAAGCCTCACCGTGGGCAGCAGCTTGGCCGCTACACCCGCGGAACGTGCCACTTCCCGCGAAATGCGCCGGATGCCGTCGAGCAGCTGCTTGCGCACCTGCTCTTTGTAGGATCGCACGGTCAGCTGGAGCTTGACCTCGTCGGGGATCACATTGTGCTTTGTGCCGCCATGGATCGAGCCCACGGTCACCACTGCCGGGTCGATGGGCGCCACCTCCCGGCTGGCCAGGGTCTGCAGCGCAACCACGATCCGGGCGGCGATCACCACCGGGTCCAGCGTCATGTGAGGATATGCCCCGTGGCCGCCTCGTCCGCGCACCGTGATATCGACCGAGTCCACGTTGGCCAGGGCGAAGCCTGCTCGATAACCGATCTGCCCGGCCGGCAGATCGGCCGCCACGTGCAGCGCCAGGGCGTAGTCGGGGCGACCAAAGCGACGGTACAGCCCGGCGTCGAGCATGGCGCGCGAGCCGGCCCCGCGTTCTTCGGCGGGCTGGCCGACCAGCATGAGCGTGCCTTGCCACTCGTCACGCCGCAGCGCCAGCAGCCTAGCCGCGCCAAGCTGCACGGTCATGTGCACGTCGTGTCCACACGCGTGCATCACTCCCACACGCTTGCCCTCGGAGTCGGTCACCTCGACCTTGCTCGCATAGGGCAGGCCCGTCTCTTCCTGTACCGGGAGCGCGTCGAGGTCCGTGCGCAGCAGTACGGTGGGGCCGTTTCCGTTGTTCAGGATCGCCACATAACCGTGCGACGTGAGCTTCTTGTCCCGGTAGCGACCGATGCGTTCGGTAACCGTGAAGCCCATGCGTCGCAGTGCCGAAGCGAGGTAGCCGGCGGTCTGGCGCTCCTGGAACGAGAGCTCGGGATGGGAATGCAGGTGCTCGTAGACCCTCACCAGCGCAGGCAGCTCCCGCTGCACGGCCTCTTTGAGCGGGTCGGCCGCGGCCGAGCCTGTAAGGATGGCGACCAGCGTGGGCGCGATTGCAAGGCAGCGAACGAGTGGCGGACTGCGGTGGACCATGGCTGCGCCGAGACACTACCAGCATCCTGCACAAAGCGCTGCATGCTTGTGCCGCTTGCGGAGCCCGAGCCGTCACATTGCAGCTCGACCACCGCCAGGAGTTCCCCAAAAGCGCCCAACTCGAGAGAGGTGCGTTCACGGGGGCTTGCGCGGTGCGACGTCCAGGGGGCGACTACGGCCCGTTGGGGCCCAGGCGCCACAGCACGATGTCGTCCCGGAGGATTACTTCGGGGGGGACCGACTGCAGCAGCACACCCGAGGGGTACTGGAGCGAGCCGTTGAAGTCGCCTACGCCAACAGGCGCACCGTCTCGCGGGTCGAGCGCGATGTCGTGCAGCTGGCTGTCACCATCCGCACCCACGGAGGTAGCCCACAGCAACGTCCCCTCGAGGTCGAACTTGGCGATGCTATGCGCACTTTCGCCGATCGCGAAGGCGCTCTGAAGGTTGGGCGGTAGCCCGAAGTCGAGCGACTGCCGCATCGTTCCACCCAAATAGACGAAGCCGGGTGCGCCCGGTGCCGGGTGGTATACTTCCACCGCGACCCCAGCGTCGTAACCCGGGCCGCCGGCGACCTGGACCCAGAGCAGCGCTCCCAGCTCGGAGTACTTTGCGAGGTACTGCTCGGCGAGGTTGCCGTCCGGCGCCGTCAGGGCCTCGAATGCACCCGTGCCGTGGCAGGGAGGCGGTGACGAGGACGAGGGATCAAAGGGCGGGCCAATGTTCACCGGCACGCTGGCCGGTACCGGTAGCTGCGGTTGGCGGGGGAAGAACGCACACTCGGAAAACGCCCCGGTCACGTAGACGTTGCCGCTGGCGTCGTGACTTACCCCGGTACCTGTCATGGTGCGGTTCGGGTACCCCGCATGGGTAGCCCACAGCAGGCCGCCTGCCGCGTCGTAGTGTGCCAGCACCATGTCCGAGCCAACGCCGGCAGAAAAGGACGGGAGCACAACCTGGTTGCCCTGGTTGTCGAGCAGGTGGTCGTCACCGGCACCCGCCAGCGTTCCGATCACCATCACGCTGCCGTCGGGCTCGATCGTGACGTCCTTGCCCGTGGATGCGTCCCCGTCGCCTCCGGCTTCATCTACCCACAGCACGTTGCCGGTGGGATCGTACTCGGCCAGGAACAGGTCGGTGGAACCCTGTGCTTGCAGCTGCACGCCCGGTGCGAACGAAAGAAGGCCGCTGAACTGGCCACTGACAACGATGTTTCCGCTGAGGGGATCGATCTCCACGCTTTCCGCCTCCGCGTGCGTGAGCATGCGTTCGGGATCGGGCATGAGGCTGGCGGACTTGACCCAGATCAACGTACCCAGAGCGTCGTACTCCGCCACGAACAAGTCGGTGTACTCGGAGCCCAGCGTCTGCGCCGGACCAAATTGGGCCGTGCCGTGAAAATCGCCGGCGATCACGATTCGGTCGCCGAGCGCGGCGACCGAGAGCACTTCCCCGCCCAGGCCATTCACGGGGACCGTGCGCACCCACTCCAGGATTCCTGCGCTGTTGTACTTGGCGATCCCAGGGTCGCTTGGGGAGGCAGCGGTGGTGGGGGTCTGCTCGAACATGACCTGGGCGACCTCGGCAGCACTTATGCCGTAGCAGCTCGCGAGCACGGCAGCGTCCTGCGCGTCCGGTCCGCCCACACCAAATCCCATATAGATGCTACCGTCGGCTCCGACTGCGACGGCGTTGCCGTGGTCTTGCGCCAGGCCTCCGACGCAGCGGGCCCAGACCTCGGGGCTACCGTCCTGCAAGCGCCGGCAGTTTCGCTGCAGGATGGCCAGCGGCGGAAGTTGCGCGCACTGGGCGCCGCCGCCCGCTCCGCCACCGCCGGAGCCGTCGTCACCACCACAGCTCCAGCAACCAAACAACGCGAACAGCAAGCAAGCTAGGCGATTGCGCATGGCACCCCGATCTCCATTCTTCATTGGAGGCTCAGTCTGCCACACGAGAGCGGCGGACGCCCATGGGCCGGATGGGCAACGGGCCCCAATGCCCACCCGTCGCCTAGTGAACAGGCTTGTAGTGCCCCGCCGGCAACGGCGTGGCGAGGTACTAGTTGGCGTCGGCGCGGTCGATGAAGCGCATGTCGATCGGACGCATGATGCCGTCGACGACCACCACCGCGTAATCGGGAGTCGGTCCCGGAGGCAGGTTGAAGCTCACCTGTGAGCTAAGACCTTCCGAGTCCACGTCCACCGTCACCGCCAGATGCGGGCTGGGCTGGCCGCGCACCCAGACCACCGCGTACTGGGTGGGCGTGGGCACGTCGTCGTCGTCGGTCATCTGTCCGGCGCTGTTCAGCCACATTCCGCTGAAACCAGGCTCGATGAAGCCTACGACCGAGCGACCGTGGAGCTTTGGCGTGGTGCCTATGAACTTGGTTAGCTCGGTTGTCGTCTGGTAGATCGAGTTGTACACGTAGTCGCTGATCCAGCGCGGGGTGCTTCCGCAGTCCGGCGTGGTGCAGTAGCAGTAGGTCATCACGTCCTTGTGCTTCGGGCTGTGGAAGAACTCCTCCGTCGTCATTCGGAACCCTTGGGTGCCAAGCAAGCCTTCTCCGTGCGGGTACATGGTGTCGGTGTTGCTGGCCCCGCAGCCGGGCGAATGCGGCCGTCCCAGATTGTGGCCCCACTCGTGAGCGGTTGTGCTCGGCTTGCCGTCGACCTGGTTGGGAAACATGCCACGCGAGGCGCTCGAGTAGTTTACCGCAATCACCGTCTTGCGCCGGCATGGCTGCGAGGGGTCGATGGGCGCGCCCCGGCCGAGAGAGGATCCGGATACGCCTATGCCCATGATGCTGGCGTTCACCACGCCTTGGTAAAGCACTCCCGGCCCACGACCCATCTGGGTGCAGAGCTTGTGCAAGGCGTACCAGTAGGGCGCACGCTGGGTCGAGCTCGAGGGAGCCATCCCCTGCATTTCCGTCGGGCGAATCGGATCGACCACCTCCAGCTTGACGTCTTGTACCGGGTAGATGTCGTAGAGGAAGTCCGAGAGGTTCTTGAGCTGCGCGGGGGTGGCACTAGGCGCCGGCGTCTCTCCGTTCAGTCCCAGGAAGGGCACCATCACGCCTGCGAACAGGGATGGCGTGGCCTTGGCGGGCACAGGCAGGGTGCCGATTGCAGGAATCCTCGGGGGCACGGGAGGCGGCGCACCCATGGGCGGGCCCGCCTCGAACAGCTCCACCTGGACTTCCATACCCTCGCGAACATCCGCCTTCTCGAGCCGAAAGTTGAAGGCGCCCGCCATCTTCTTCGGATCGCCCTTGCCGGCGATCTGCTTGTCGTCGACGACCTGCTTCATGCTGCCGTCCAGGTATCGGACGGTGAGCACGCCCTTGATCATGCGCGCGGTCCACCCGGGGCCCAGCTTCCAGTAAGCGCGCATGAGCATGCCTCGGCCCCCGACGATCACGGCCTTACGCTGCTTGGCGGTCGTGGGCCTGCCGCCCTTGAAGAGAGGAACGCCTACGGCCTGATTGGCGTCCAGTTTCACGAGCTCGATGCCACTGGCAGGAGGCCCCGTAACGACCGGCGGCATCATGCCTCCAACACCGAGGCCGGCCATACCGCCCGCGCCTGGGCCCACGCCCCCAAGGCCCATGGCACCCGCCCCGCCTGCACCGATACCGCCTGCACCGATACCGCCTGCACCGATACCGCCTGCGCCGATACCGCCTGCGCCAGCCATGCCCACGCCGGTGCCGGCCAGACCCACGCCGCTGCCTGCGACGGCACCCGTTCCCGTGCCGCCTGCGATACCACCCGTAGCGCCGGTTCCGGTGCCGGATGTACCCACGCCGGCACCCGCGCCGGTGCCGGCCCCAGGCGCTGGATTGGTGGATCTAGGCGCGGGGGTGACGTCTGACCCGCCGCAGCTGGCGACGAGGAGACAAAGGCTCGAAATGGTCAACGATTTTCGCATACACCACCTACATAATCCAGTATATCACGATCTGCCCCACAGCCCATGGCAGCTGTGCACGCACCAAGTGATGTGGCACCCACAACGGAATTCGGTCTGTCTTCGAGACGCGAATCTGGTTTCCGGCTGCCTGTGCCGTGACCGCTAGCTCGAACGCCGTTGCAGGTCAAGTGCTCGCTCCACGAGCGGGGCGTGCGCAAAAGGGCACGTACCGCTTGCCAGGGATTGTGATGGTTGAATCGGTGCAATGACTCCCTCGATGTCCAGTCGTCCAGTCTTTGAGTATCGAGCCTGGGTCCATCGACTCGCTGCTGCGAGCATGGCCGCGGTTAGCGCGCTTGGGTGCGGTGCCAGGCAACAGCCCGCTGTCGCTTCCTCGGGTGGAGCCTATGCGGGTACCTGTTCGCTGCTCGACCTGCACAGTGTGCATGGGGGGCCGGCGAGCCCCCGAGGTGGACCCGGGGATCGATCCGACAGTATAGAGCTCGTGGCCAGCTACAGGTTTCGGGCAAGCGGTGGCAGCCGGCGCCTGGCCGCACCGTTACGCCTTCACCTCAGGCTCGGCCGGCAGCGGGCCGGCGAAGTGGAACAGCGGTTACGGCGGCACCCGACCTTGGTGTGCGGTGGAGAGTCAGCGGACCAAGGACGCGGGGTGTTCCACCTCGAGCTGCCGGAGAGTCACGAGGTCCTGTCGGCAACGGTCGAGCCAGAACAGCCATGAACCGTTGTGGGAACGCCGAGGAAGACCCATGTCCAAGTACGACCAGCACGACGCCGAGTGCCTGATCTACACCTTCAAGGAAGGCTTCTTATCGAAGATTGCGCACGATCTGAAGATCCGCGTGACCCGCTTTCGCGTCGAGGTCGACGAGGCCGCCGGTTGCGTCGCCGCCGAGTTCGATGCCGGTTCCCTGCGGGTCGAGTGTGCGATGCGTGACGGCGCGGAAGATCGCCGCGCGCTTTCTCCGGGCGACAAGGAGAAGATCGCCGGCAACATCATCGACGATGTGCTGCACGCGCGGCGTCACCCCCGAGTCCGTTTCGAGGCCAGCACCCTGTCGCGCTCGCAGGACGGCGGCTATGCTGCGAGCGGGCAGCTCGAGCTGCACGGCGTGCGCAGGCAGCTCGAGGTCAAGACCGAGCTGCAGGGCGACCGGCAGGTGCTGTCGCTGGCTCTGCATCAGCCGGACTTCGGCATCACCCCCTACAAGGCCATGATGGGAACCCTGAAGGTGCGGTCCGACGTGCAGATTCGTCTCTCTCTTCCCCGTGTTTCCGCGTGATTGAGCCGGTGATGGCTGCGGGCTGGTTTCGCCTCAACGGCGAGAGGGGAGGACCACCGCCTGGGCGTCGGTGGCAGGCTCTTCCTCGCGGCGCTGCCGGATGCGTCCAAGGTGCCGCCCCTTGTCCGCAAGGGGTACGCCGTGGCGCCCGAGCATGTGGGCGGCAACCTCGACTGCGGCCTCGAGCTCTGCGGCGATGACCTCGCTTGCTCCGGCTGCAAGCAGCGGTCTGACGTCGGCCAGGTAGCGGGACCGAACCACGAGATGGACTTTCGGGGCCACCTGGCGCACGGCGGCTATGGCCCGTTCAGCCGCCCCCGGGTCGTTGACCAGCAGGACGATTTCGCGCGCTCGACTGGCACCTAGAAAGTCGAGCACCTCGGCGCTGGTAACGTCGCCGAAATAGGCTGGCTCGTTGCGGCTCCTGGCGAGATGGACGTTCTTTGGATTCACGTCCGCGATGACGAAGGGTATTCGACATTCCTGCAGCGACTTGGCAAGCTCTTGGCCGGTCAGGCCGTAGCCGGCGATCAGCACGTGGTCCGACCAGCGCGCACCGTCTTGGGTCGCGCCTTCTTCGGCAGTGGGGACGCCAAGCAGGCGCGACAGCACCCGAAGCTTGCCCGCCCCGGCCGCGAGCCGGGGACCTGCGGCGAGGGCGAGGGGAGTAACGAGCATCGAGAGGATGGCGACGGCAAGCAGGTTCGCCGCCAGAGAGCCGTCCAACAGACCGGTGCCCTCGGCCGCGTGCAGCAAGACAAGGGAGAACTCACCCACCTGGCACAATGCGAGCCCGGCGAGCACGTTCACCTGGACCGCCAGGCGCATGAGCGTTCCCGTCAAGAAGACGACCACGAACTTTCCGGCGACGATGGCCGAGAGCAGGCCCAGCACCGTTGCGGGACGCTCCCACAGGGTGCCGGGGTCGAAGAGCATCCCGATCGACACGAAGAACAAGCTCGTGAGCACTTCGCGAAACGGGATGAGGTCGGCCATGGCCTGGTGGCGGTACTCGGATCCGGCGACCACGAGGCCGGCGAGAAACGCCCCGAGCGATAAGGACACGCCTGCCTCCGAGGCGACCCAGGCCGTGCCCATCGAAACGAGGAAGACCATCAGCACGAAAAGCTCGCGCTGGCGCGTATTGGCGATCCAGTGAAGCAGGCGCGGCACCAAGAACCAGGCCGAGATCAACACGCCGCACAGCACGCCGACCGTCTTGAGCAGGGCCATCAGGATCGTTCCCGCCGGGGACTCCGCGCCTGCCAGCAGCGGGATGGCCAGCATCATCGGCACGACGCTCAGGTCCTGAAACACCAGGATTCCCAGGGTGAAGCGG
Source organism: Pseudomonadota bacterium (assembly GCA_022361155.1). Classification (NCBI taxonomy): domain Bacteria; kingdom Pseudomonadati; phylum Pseudomonadota; species Pseudomonadota bacterium. The sequence continues at coordinate 6,435 of JAKSBK010000410.1, read as the reverse complement.
CCGTGGGGTGCGTCGGCCTCCCCGCGCGCTTCCAGACCTCGGAGCACGATGGCCGTGCTCGAGACGCCGATCAGGCAGCCCGCGAAGATCGCGCTGTTGACGGCAAGCCCGTAGCGCACGGCGATCACCGTGGCTGCGCTCACGGACAGGCTCATCTGCAGCGCGCCCCCGAGGATGACCGGGTGCCACAGCTGCCGCAGCCGCGCCAGGTCGATCTCCAGGCCGATGCCAAAGAGCAGCAGGGCGACACCGACCTCGGCGAGAACCTCTACCTTGTGGACATCGTCCACCAGCCCGAGCGTGTGGGGGCCCACCAGCACACCCGCTACGATGAAGCCCGCGATGGTTGGGACCCCCAGTTTGCGCAGCAGTACCACCACGCACACGCCCACACCGAAAATGACAGCGAGGTCCCTTAAGATGATGAGCTCGCTCACGGCCGTCTCAAGCCTACCCGACCTGCCGCCGTCCGGGAAAAATCACGGCGTGCAGCGACTCACACGCGGCCCGGCCCACGGCCATACCCCGGTGATGCGCCCGCAGGCACCCCGCCGGTGCGCCGAGGGCTGGTGAGGGCTGGTGATTCGGTGCGGAACGAGGTAGGGGAGGCGAGGTCCAGCATGATAAGAACCGCTGCAGCGCTGCTTTTCATCATGGGTTGCTCCGGGACCCGCGCGCCGGCCGCCGCGGAGCCTTCTCGCGGCCGGCTGCAAGCCTCGCCGCATTCCGGGCAGCCGCATGGTAGCGCGCAGCCGCATGGTAGCGCGCAGCCACACTATAGCGAGCCGGACCCTAGCGGGCCCCAGCAGGCCCCGGGTCCGCGTCCAGCATGGGTCATCGTCGTTCATGGCGGCGCCGGGTCCAGGCCGGCCGTACCGGACCACGAGCGGCTGCAGCGCTACCTCGAGCAGGTGCGGGCTGCCCTGCGCATCGGTCAGCAGCACCTGGCAGCTGGCGGTACGAGCCTCGATGCGGTCGAAAAGGCGGTACGCTACATGGAGGATCGTCCCGAGTTCAACGCGGGCAAGGGCGCAGTGTACAACCGCGACGCCCAGCACGAGCTCGACGCCTCGATCATGGAGGGCAAGACGCTTGGCTGCGGGGCGGTGGCGGGTGTGCGGACCGTCAAGAACCCCATCACCGCGGCGCGCATGGTGATGGAAAGGACTCCGCATGTGCTGCTTGGCGGCGCAGGGGCCGATCGGTTCGCGGCCGAGCAGGGGCTCGAGCTCGTTGCACAGGACTACTTCGACAGCCCGCGCCGGCGCGAGCAGCTCGAGCTGCACCTGGCTTCCGAGCACGGCACCGTGGGAGCAGCGGCACTGGATCGGCACGGCAACCTTGCGGCTGCCACCTCGACGGGGGGCATGACGGGCAAGAAGTTCGGGCGCATCGGAGATTCGCCTATCATCGGGGCCGGCACCTATGCGAACAACGCCACCTGCGCGATCTCCGCGACGGGCCATGGTGAGGAGTTCATTCGCCACAGCGTGGCCCACGAAGTGTCGGCCCTGATAGCGTATCGGGGGTTGTCGCTTCGCGATGCCGCCAGCGAGGTGATCTTCAAGCGCCTGCCTGAGGCTAGCGGCGGAATCATCGGCGTCAGTCATACCGGCGAGGCGGCTGCAGTCTTCAGTACGGGGCGCATGTATCGCGGCATTGCCGATGCGAACGGTCGCTTCGAGGTGGCTGCGGACTGAGCCTATGCGACGTGTCGGGCGACAGGTGGCGCCGGGGAAGCTCGCCAGGATCGCACTGGCCGCGCTGGCCGCTGGCGCTACCTCCAGCACGGTGGCTGCCCAGGACGTAGCCGGCGAGGGCAGGGCGCTGTCGCCGCGCAATGCGAACTACGCGATAGAGGTCACCCTCGACCCTGGAGCCAAGATCCTCACCGGCAAGCAGACGGTCACCTGGCGCAATACCCAGCACAAGGCCACCGACGAGCTGTGGTTGCACCTGTATTGGAACGCTTGGCGCAACAGCGAGAGCACGTGGTTGCGCGAGGATCAGATCCGTGGACGCAGCGAGTACGGCAAGCACAAGATCCCGGGCAAGGACGCCTGGAGCTATCTGCTGGTGCAAAGCGCACAGCTCGTCCAGGAGCATGTCCGGACCGACCTGATGGCCGGCCGACGCTATGCCGCGCCCGACGACGGAAACCCGAACGACCGCACGGTGCTGGTCTTCAGCTTGCCCGCGCCGGTGCAGCCCGGGCAAAGCGTACAACTCGAGATGACCTGGCGGGCGAAGATCCCTCGTACGTTCGCTCGCACCGGTTTCCGGGGAGACTTCTTCTTCATTGCCCACTGGTTTCCAAAGCTCGGCGTGTTCGAGCCCGAGGGATGGAACTGCCATCAGTATCATGCGGGGACCGAGTTCTTCTCCGACTACGGTAACTACGATGTTCGCATCACGCTGCCGGAGCGCTTCAAGGTCGCCGCAACCGGTCGCCGGCGCTCGAAGACGCCGGTGAGCGACGGCATGGTCACGCATCGCTTCCAGCAAGCGGACGTGCACGGTTTCGCGTGGACTGCAAGTCCTGACTACGTAACGAAACAAGATACCTTCAGCGAACCGGGCTTGCCCCCGGTGGAGCTATCGCTGTTCCTGCAACCGGAGCACCTTGCTCAGGCCGCCAGACACCTCGCAGCCACCAAGGCCACGCTCAAGCTCTACGGCACCTGGTACGGGCCGTACCCGTACGGTCACCTGACCATCATCGATCCGGCTTACGGGGCTGGTGCCGGTGGTATGGAGTATCCGACGCTGTTCACCGCGGGAACGCGGCTCTTCAACCCCCCGGGCGGCGGCAGGCCAGAAGGGGTCACGGTGCACGAAGCAGGCCACCAGTTCTGGTACGGGCTGGTGGGAAACAACGAGTTCGAGCACGCCTGGATCGATGAGGGCATAAACACGTTTTCTGCGGGGCGCGTGATGGATGTGGCGTTCGGCAGGCGCGCCTACGTAAAGCGCTACTTCAATCCGGCCAAGACACGCCGCGGCGGCTTCTTTCCCCTGCTTTTCCCGGAGATCCGCCTGAGCCGCATGGTGCATGCGAACGGACTGCCAGGCTACCGCTCCGCAGCGATCTCGGATGCGCAGAGCCGGCCGACATTCCAGTATTTTCCAAAGACCGGTGCCCGTTTGTCGTACGGCAAGACCGCCCTTTGGCTCTCCACGCTAGAACGCTATCTCGGCTGGAAGACGCTCCAGCGAATCCTGTCTACGTTTTTCGAACGCTACCGCTTTAAGCATCCCCGCCCCCGTGATTTCTTCGCCGTCGCCAACGAGGTTTCGGGGCGGGACCTCGGATGGTTCTTCGAGCAGGTGTATTACGGCTCCGATGCCTTCGACTATGCCGTAAGCTACGTCTCCAGTACGGCGATTCGCCCGCGAGGCTGGGTTGGCCCAGACGACGAGCTGAGCTATCGGGCGGGCAAGCCCGGCGCCGCTTCCGGGGCGGCCGGCGTCAACTACCGCACCCGGGTCGTGGTCGCCCGCAAGGGTGGCGCGGTCTTTCCCGTCAACGTGCTCATGGTTTTCGACAACGGGGAAAAGCTCCTCAAGAAGTGGGACGGCAAGTATCGGTGGGTGATGTTCGAGGAAACGCGGCCCTCCAAGCTCGATTACGCAGCGGTGGATCCCGAGCGCGTGCTGCTCTTGGATGTCAACTACCGCAACAACAGCCGCCTGCTCGTGTCCAGGGCCGGGTTGCCCGCGACCAAGTGGGCCTCGAAGTGGCTGCTGTGGCTTCAAGATTTCCTGCTCGTATTCAGCTATTTTGTTTGAACCAGCTATTTTGTTTGATAGAGCATCTTATTCGTTCGACATTTGGTCGTTTGAAATGGCGGACTGTACTGTATGATAGAGCGCAGGAAAACGGAGGCTTGGGCAAGTATCAACGACGGGGTTCGATCCACGCTCGGCGCACCCGGGCTCGTTAGCTCGCTCTGGCTCGCCAACCTTTTGCTCGCTCTTCCGGCCGGCTGGCTCGTACGCCAACACGTCTCGCACTCGATCGGACCGAGCCTCTTTCACCAGACCCTGCGCGAGGGCTTCGACCTCGACTGGTACAGCGAATACGAGCAGGCGACCGGTGGGCTGGCGGCGACGCTGCGTCCTTCGATCGTCGGGCCTGGAGCCGTTCTGGACAACCTCGAGCTGTGGTTTAGCGGAGGGCTCTTCAGCCAGCATCTCAGCCTGCTCGCGCTCGCGCTCGCCCACGCGGTGCTTTGGCTGCTTTTGCTTGGCGGCATCATCGCAAGGCTCGCCGGCATGCAAGGACTCGAGACCGCCACCGATTCGCACGCAACCGGGGAAGTTCTCGGTCCAGCCGGGCTCATCTTGCGGGGCGTCCGCATGTCTCCCCGCATCCTGCAACTGAGCGTGGTCGCCGGGCTTCTCTATTTCGCCGTCTATCGCCTCGCCTGGATCGTTTTTCCCTGGATCGAGCGTGCATGCCACGATGTTACTCAGGAGCGCACGCTGCTGACCTACCATCTGATCGCGGCCGTCTGCGTTGTGGCACTGCTCACAGCCATCAACCTCCTGTTTGACTACGCCAAGATCGTCGTCGTGCTGGAGCCCAAGCTCAGCCCATCCAGCGCGCTCGCCCGTGCCATGCAGCTTGTCGTGGCAAACGCAGGTCAGGTGGCGTTGGTCTACTATGGACTGGGAGCGGCGCTGCTCGCCGTCAGTGCGCTCTACCTGCTCTTGGCGCCCGGCGCCGGCCAGAGCACAACCCTGGGGATCCTGGGCGCATTCGTGGTCGGCCAGCTCTACCTCTGGTTTCGATTTGCGGGGCGACTCGTCTTCCTGGGGTCGGCCACGGCCCTCTATGGCCGGCTATGCGGGAAAGCCGCACCGCTGCCGTCGGCCGGCCGGCCGTAGTGCGTTGGGAGCTGCGATTGCGGTACTCGCTTTCCGCACGATAGTCCCATCAAGCAGCTGCTGGTGCTTCAAACTGCGATGTGCTAGATTCAGCAAGATCCAAAGCGGGGTGTGGATGGTAAGGATTCGCGGGTCGGGGACCTTTGCTATTTGGTTGGTTGTCGCGGTGTTGGCAAGTGTTGGTTGTGGTTCGGAAGCCGCAGTCAGCACCCAGCCAAGCTTGAAGCTGGCCGACAGGTGCGATCAGTTTCATGGTCCGGCCCCGGGCTGCTGTACGGAATCGGGCGAGTGCGGCTACCTTACCAAAGGCGGTTCATGCGCCGGCCCCAAGCCGAATCAGGCGCGGCTCGCGAACCTGGCCGCTCTGCCTGAGAGCCGCGCGTGCGATGGCCGCTACCAGTGCCAGAACACGTCGTGTGCTGCGACCCCGCAGGGAACCGAGCCGTGCTGTTTGTCCGACCCGGGCACGTCCTTGTGGCTTTCCGTCTGTGGCCTGAGCTACGCGCAGCACAGCGGCGCAAAGCGCGTCTTGGATGGCCTCGGCCCCGGGAGGGCTCCGGCATACTCACCCCTCGGTTGCATGCTACCGGACATGCTCCATAGGGATTGTCCCGGAGGCTGCTGCACACCGGACGGGTATTGCGGTTGGCCGTCCCTTGACGGCCGCACCTGCTTGCTCGATCCAACGGATCACACAACCGATTGCGGGGGCCAGCCGCGGCCGTTCAGCTGCGGCGGTCAGGCGTGCCTTGCAGCACCGGCCGGGCAGCTCGGAAAGCGACCGCGCTGCTGCACATCCGATGGTGGCTGCGGCCTGATGTTCGAGAACGGCTGCGTGTCGCTTGGCGAATTCGACGCCGACTGTCCCGCGCCACAAGGGAAGCTCGGTTGTTGCGCAAGCGATCAGGTTTGCAGTGTTTGGGACGATCAGAACCTCGTTTGTCCGCCACATCCCGACCCAAGCTCGCCCCGCCGGCGCGACTGCGACGGCCGTTTGATTGGCGGCTGCGTTCCAGGGGCTTGCGAACCTCCGTGGCACTCCCCGTCGGACCCGCCGCACGTGACTTGCTGTCTGCCAAGGACCGACGCCTGCGGCATAGACATCGGCGGGGGCCGCTGCGTGTCCGCCTCGCTTGTCTCGCGCCTATGTCCTCGTGCTCCCGACGGGACCCTCGGCTGCTGCGAAACCGAGGGGAGCTTGTGCGGCCATTTCGACGCGGCCGGCCAGTGCATTGTACCTCCCGGTGCGAGGTTGCTGTGCATCCTCGTTCCGTAGGCCAGGGATGTCTCGGGGGGACACTGGATCGGGGGCAGGGATCCGTTGGCGTGGGCGCGAACGATTCCGGACTTGCAGGGTGTGGACCAGAGCCGCTAGAAGGGAGCGAAGGTGACTATGAAGCCATCGTTCAAGCCGAGCGGCGCCTGGACGGCGCTCGTTACACCGTTTGACTCCGATGGGAGATTCGATGCCGGCGCCTACACGCGCCTGCTCGAGTTTCAGTTAACAGAGGGCGTGCAGGGCTTGGTTCCCTGCGGAACCACTGG
>JAKSBK010000409.1 GCA_022361155.1 Pseudomonadota bacterium | reverse complement strand
TCCATTTCGTCCGATGTGAGGGGGCGATCGAGGGCGACGAACTCGTAACACTGGTACTCACTCATAGGGCTGTCTCCTTGCAGCCCCTTCGCGCTGCCATTTTGCGCATCACGACAACCCCAAGTGGCGGCCAAGCACCTTGGCGACAAAACTCGCGCCAGTGGCCTTGTGCGCAACGAGCTCTTGGATGCGCGCTTTCGTTTGCTCGGCGCAGCCGGTGTTCTCAGCGGCCCTCATCGTGTGCGAGTAGGCGTTCAGCACATCCAGCCCCGTGACCTCATAGCCGTATCCTTCCACCAGCCAACGTAGCGCAGTCATGCCGGCCTCCACTGCGAACTGAGGGTTCTTATCTTCAAAATCGCGCGCCGCCCGGGTCAGTGTCTGTGGCGAGCAGGGCGTGCGATTGGCAAGCGCGATGGCCTCGTCAAACAACTTGGCGCCCTTGGCCGCGGCAAACCACTTGCCTTCCTCGCTTGGTGTTTCGGTCACGAGATCATCGATCAGGACTTGGTAGCGGCTGCAGCGGAGGGCAGCCAGAACGACGCACTGGATGAAAAGGCGCTGCGAAGCTGGATCCGGTCCAGACCCACGCGCGAGAAGGATCGCTGGCTTCTCAGTGCTGTCGACGACCCGACCGTCAGGATCGGTACCGAACTGATTGCTGCGTTTCGACGACAACAGCCGATGCCGCCGAGGAAACCGCGCACAGTTGCGGCCTTGCGGGAACGGGCGAATGAGCTCAGGCTCGTGCGGGAGGCAGCGGAGGCCGAGCAAGCGGAGAAGGAGCGCCGTCAAGCCGCCGCTGCCCGGAAGCGGCACCTCGCTGCCCTCACGAAACAAGGGGCCAAGGCATGGAAACGGCTCGAACGACTCATCGAGGATCGCAAGTACGACGAGGCCGTGAAGCTGACCGTAGACCTACGCGACGCGGCGCTATCGCTAGGTCGTGCCGGTGAGTTCCGGACACAAATCGCTGCGGTGCGAAAGCAGCATGCCCGCCGCCGAGGATACCTGGACCGTCTCAGGGGGCAACTCGATGGAAGTTCGAGGGGCACGCTGGTGACTGGCCCGGCTAAGAGGATTTTACGCCGAAGCCGAGGGGCGCGGTGATCACCCAGGCCTTGCGAACTGCGGGCTGACCCGACCTGGGTTGGCGTCCGCCGGCGTGCGCCGGCACTTTCGCCACCACCGGTAGCGTAAGTGTGCGAAATGAGCTGCGGTGGTGTCCGGCACGCTTGGTGCGGTGTGCGAAGCATGACGCAACCACGCTACATCGTCCCTGGAATGA
>JAKSBK010000408.1 GCA_022361155.1 Pseudomonadota bacterium | reverse complement strand
TTCGTGACGTCCAGAAACACTCCAACCGCCCTGTCCACTCCAACCGCCCTGTCCACTCCAACCGCCCTGTCCACTCCAACCGCCCTGTCCACTCCAACCGCCCTGTCCACTCCAACCGCCCTGTCCACTCCAACCGCCCTGTCCACCCCAACCGCCCTGTCCACTCCAACCGCCCTGTCCACCCCAACCGCCCTCCGATCCGGGGTTGTCCGCCGGCTGCTACCGTGCCTCACCGGTGTTGCGGCCTTGGCCTCGGTGACGTTGCTGCTGCCCCAGGCCGCCCGGGCACAGGCAGGCTGCGCGCCGAGCCTCAACCCCGACCGACCGGGTGCAACGAACGCATACCTGCCGATTCGACCGCTGTGTTTCCAGGTGGAAACCAGCGCGGAGCTGTCACGGGACGGCGACGAATCGACGCAGTCTTTTCCCACCGCCCTGCGCCTCGGCCTGGTCGATGGCGCCGAGATCAGGCTCGAAACCAATTTCCTCAGCCTGGGCGGCGCGGACGGTACTCAACGTGGAGACGTTGCGCTCGGCACCAAGGTCCTGCTGCTCGAGCCGGAAGAGGAGGGCGGCGCACTCCCTGGGTTGGGCTTCTCCATCTTTGCAGCGGTTCCCGCCGGCGCGGAGCTCGGTGACCTCGCACCGCGTTTTGACCTCTTGGCAGACTGGGGCCTGCCGGCAGGATGGGCACTGAGCGTCAACGCCGCCATCGAGGTAGCCAACGACGACAACGACAAGAGGCAGGCCACCTTCCCCATCAACGTGGTGCTCGGCTGGAGCGTGCCTGGGACGGACGACAACGTAGGGCTGTTCGTGGACACCAGCGCCACGCTGGCCCCTTCGGGCGCGGCAAGCACCTTCAGCGAAGCTTTTGGTGGCGGCATCGTATGGTTCCCTCTACCCACAGTGCAGCTGGATTTTTCCGGAAGCGCCGGTGCCGTGGGTGACGAGACGGGTTGGTGGCTGGCGGCCGGCGTCAGCTGGTCGATGTCGCTTGCAGGAGGGGCGGCCCCGGCCCACGATGGCTAGCTGCAGCTAGGGGCCGAGGTTGGGCTGGTGCCCGCTTGTAGCCTGGTGGGCGCAGTGTGCGGGTCGCTGGTGAGCCCGCGAATCGTCGGGAGGACCGCACCATGTCGGATGAAGCCCAACACGCCCAGCATCAGATCGACTACGTCGAGATATCCGTTAGGAACATGCGCGAGGCAAGGCAGTTCTACGCCAGCGCATTCGACTGGCGGTTCAACGAGTACGGACCCAACTACCTGGGCATCCAGAAAGACGGTGGCGGCGAATCGGGCGGGCTTTGCCTCGCAGAGAAAATGCGCACCGGTGGTCCCTTGGTCGTGATCTACTCGAACGACCTGGACATGACCCTCGAGCGAGTGCGTAACGCAGGAGGCAGAATCACCAAGGACCCGTTTTCCTTTCCGGGCGGCCGGAGGTTTCACTTCCTCGATCCCAGCGACAACGAGCTGGCGGTGTGGTCGCAGGTTGCTGCAGGTCCTGACGAGGACTGAACCGCGCATTTACGTTCGTGGCGCATCTACCGATCGAGTTATTCTTGGACGGACTGGGTAATCGCCATGCCGTTCTGCGCCGACCTGCATGTCCACTCCAAGTACTCCCGTGCCACGAGCCGTGACTGCGATCTGGAACATCTGAGTTTTTGGGCGAGGCGCAAGGGAATCGCGGTTGTGGGCACCGGGGACTTCACCCACCCGGGCTGGTACGCGGAGCTGCGCCACAAGCTCGAGCCAGCCGAGCCTGGCCTCTTTCGGCTCAAACCGGATATCGAACGCGAGCTGGCACGCCGGCTGCCCGCCTCGTGCCAGCACGACATGCGCTTCCTGCTCTCGGTCGAGATCTCCACGATCTACAAGAAGGGCGAACGCACGCGCAAGATCCACCACCTCGTTTACGCCCCCGATTTCGACACCGTGGACCGGTTCAACACAGCGCTGGGCAAGGTTGGCAATCTGGCATCCGACGGGCGGCCGATCCTGGGGCTCGACTCCCGCCATTTGCTCGAAATCACGCTGCAAAGCGGACCCGGGGCGTTTCTCGTGCCCGCGCACATCTGGACGCCATGGTTCGCGGTCCTGGGCTCGAAATCCGGGTTCGACGCGGTCACGGAGTGCTATGCCGACCTGGCCGATCACATTTTCGCTGTAGAGACCGGCCTCTCTTCAGACCCTCCCATGAACTGGCGGGTCTCGGCGCTCGACCGCTACACGCTGGTGAGCAACTCCGACGCGCATTCTCCGCCGATGCTGGGGCGCGAGGCCTGCATCTTTGACACGCCTCTCGACTACTTTGCCATGCGGCGAGCACTCGAGACGGGCGAGCACTACCTTGGCACGCTCGAGTTCTTTCCCGAAGAGGGCAAGTACCACCTGGACGGTCATCGCAGGTGCGGGGTGCGCCTCGAGCCCACACGCACGCGTGAGCTTGGCGGCGATTGCCCGGTCTGCGCCAAACCGGTCACGGTGGGTGTGATGCACCGGGTGGAGTGCTTGGCGGACCGCCCCGCCCAGGCGCGCGCACCCAACGCACGCGCGTTTCGCAGTCTGGTGTCGCTGCCCCAGCTGCTGGCTGAAATCCACGGCGTCGGCCCCAAGACCAAGACCGTGGCGCGCGACTTGGCCGTAACGCTCGAACGCCTCGGGCCGGAGTTGAGCATCCTTCAGCAGCTGCCCCTCGAGATCATTCGCCGGCAAGTCTCGAGCCTGCTGGCCGAGGCTGTTCGACGTCTGCGGTCGGGTGAGGTTCGGCGTGAATCCGGCTACGATGGAACGTACGGAGTCATCCACGTCTTCGATCGCAGCGAGCTGCGCAGGGCCTAGTACCGCTTGCCAGGGATTGTGATCGATTCGCGTCGAGGGCTGTCGGTCGCTGGCAAGTCGCACCGAGGATGACTGCGGTGCATTTCGATGCTGTGCAGCGCATATTCGAGGAGGTGCAACACCGCCAGCGGCCGTCAGAGCCGGCGGGAATCCATCGTAATCCCTGGCAAGCGGTACTGGGCGAAGTGGCGCGTTTCAGGTGGCCAGGACCAACGTGGGACGGCAGGTTCTGGACTCTGCGTGGCCGTGGCCGTGGTCGTTGTGTGGCCGTGGCCGTAGCCGGATCCCACTCGCGACCGTGACTATCGGCAGAGCCTGGTGAGCATCTCAATGATACGGACGATCAGTTCCTTGGACACGCCCTGTAGGATTCTCGAATACACTCGCTGAGTGGCTACTGCCGCGAAGACGTTGTGCCGGCTGCGGGAGCTGGGCGCTCGCCGATCACCAAGGGACACCGGACCCTCAGACTGGCCTTGACGAAGGGAGAAAAACGGGCTCGCCGCAGAACGCCTTCGATGCAGCGCCCGCTCTGCCGATTCTCGAAGGGCTTCCCGCGTACACGTACATGGGCCACACGTCCCGTATTGCGGATGATCAGATCCGCGATCGCCGTGCCACTCTCTCCACGGGCACACGCGCCAACGGCGTCGCTGAATGCGGTGAGCACCCGAGCCACCTGCGCTCTTGTAGGTGTTAGTGGCAGTTGCGGTGACTCCTCTGACCCGGGTCGAACACGCGGCGCGCTATCCGCCGTGGCCAAGGCCACGGCCTTGTCGAGCAAAGTCGCCGTGTTGTCATCCATCTGCTCGGCCGCGTTGCTCCGCACCTGGCGCTGCGCTGCGGCGATCTCGGGCGACGGGTTGGCCTTGGCCTGCAGGGGTGGATCGGGCGCGTGCCCCGGCGATGGGGCGACTACCGTTGCCGCGGGCCGTTTCGCGGGGGCGTGGTGACCGAGGGCGCAGCCTGAAGGCATGGCCATGAATCCTGCCAAAGCTCCCGCGATCGCGCCTGGCAGGCAGCGTTCAAGAAGCGCCAGCACCGGGAGCCCATCACGATCCCAGGGGCGAGCGCGACCCGGTTCGGGCAAAGGCGCCGGTGCCCCCATGCGGCGATAGGGCGCTCGCCAACTCGTCGGGACGAAACGGCTTTTGCAGGAAGGCAACCTCGTCTGTGGTGCCAGCCATACCGAGGTCTGCCAGCACCTCGTGCCGAGCGTATCCGCTCGTTACGATAATCGGCACCTCTGCTTGCCGTCGCAATTGGCCGACCGTGTCCGCCAGATTAGCCTCCGCCATCGAAGCATCAAGCAACACGGCGTGCAAGCTCTGTACATGCCGTTCGAACAAGCGGAGTCCCTCCTGCAAGCCTGGGGAGGTGTGCGCCGTGAACCCCATGTAGAGCAGCAAGAGCTTGGTGACTCGCAGCACGATGGGCTCGTCGTCGATGACCAACACCGCTCCGCGTGCCCGGTCCGCCTGCTGCCGATGCGATCCTGCGCCGGCAGCCAGGCTCGACGAGGCTGCGCACGGCTCTACGGCGTTTTTCGTGTAGGGCCGACAGTGCGTGGTGTCGGCCCGGTAGCTTCCCGGCGCGCCAAGCGCGCCTCCCCGCGGGCTGAGATTAAGAGCCTTGGTCAAGCGTCCTCCCTTGATGTCAGGTTGGCCGCCCCACAGGAAGATCCCGAGCTCGAAGCATAGGCCACAAGCGCCCCGCCGCCAATCCCCTGATCGCCATTCTGCGTGGCCGGGCGCCTCAAAGCCGACCTGGCCATGCTATCTTGACCGACGCCTTAGCTCCAGCTGCAGCGCGTGCTCACCGTTGTCGGCGTAATAGCCCCTACGCAAGCCGCGCACTCGAAAGCCAAGGCCGCGGTACATGCGCTGTGCGGCTTCGTTGGAGATCCGCACTTCGAGCAGGACGATTTGCGCGCGATTCCTGTCGATAAGGGCTCGAGTGAGTGTGGTGGCGTATCCGCGGCGTCGAGCTTCAGGGAGCGTGGCGATGTTGTGGATGTGCAGTTCGCCGGCGAAGTGCCAGGCCGTCGCAAACGCGTAGACCGTCCCGCCGGCCTCCGCTCGCAGAACGCGAAGAATCGCGCAAGGCAGCGAGAGCTCGTTGGCCAGCGCGGTGCGCGGCCACGGTCGCGGGAAACAGCTAGCGGCGATGGCATGGACCTCGTCCAGATCGCGCTCGAGCATGGTTGAGACCAGCGGGCCCTCAGCAAGGCCGTCCAATGTGGCCGGACCCTTCATTGCGGCGCCGGCCTCGACACGTAGCTGGCCAGCATGCGAACGCGCGTTCGGGCGCGCAGAAGCTTGATCCAGTGCGCGCGCGCGCGACTGAGCGTGGCGTCGTCGGGCGCCCCCTCGGCCCGTCGAGCGATCGGCTCGACCGCGGCCTTGCCGGTCTCGGGCTGGCGGCCAGCAGCTTCGCCGCGGCCCTCGCGACTTGCGGTCAGAAACTCCCGCACCCGCCAGCGCCGGAGCGCGATTCGGTCGATCTCGGACGGCGGGACAAGCAGCAGGCGGAGCAGCGCCGCCAGGCGCAGGGGTCCCCCGGCGGAGGCTTCCAAGCGTTCGCGTTCGCGAACGATATCGCCGGCGCCCGGCGTTGCAGCTCCTACTCGCTCCGCCTCGCGACTGATGAGCAGCTCGCCCACCACCCGATCGAGCGTCGCTTGAAGAAGCGTGGAAGGCAGAGGCTCCAGCGATGGTGGACCGCTCGTGCGACCGATCCACACGATACGCGCAAGCAACTCGATGTCGCTGCGCAGAATCACGTCGACACGGGCACCCGGCTGGCCGGCTCCGACCACGGCCGCGATGCCGTCAACGCGCACCGCCGCCTGACCGTATGCCAGGCGCCGATCCACCGACAGCGTAGATACGAACGCGACCACGGCCATGACCTGCAGCGCCTTCATTCCCTTGGTACCCGTCCGAGGCACGCGGAGCGACTCGAAGCAGAGCCCGCGAGCCGGCTGGGGGGCAGCGCCATGAGCTCAGCGGGCTCTGCACCAAACCTATAGTGCATGGCGCACGGGCTTGCCAGTGGCACTGGTGAGCGCGCGCCCCTCTCCGTAGCGCCAGCGGCAGACCGCCTCCAAACCCGACTTCCGGGCCTGAACGGTTATCCCTCTCGCGCCCTGCTGCCCGCTGCCCCGACAGCGCGTTGCTCCGACTCGGAGGGGGCATCCTGCGCAGCGTCACTGTCCTCGGTCGCTTCCCCGGGGCTCACCGAAACCGCGGCGGACGCGGATCTGCCGGCTGGCGCGCCCGCGAGCTTGGCATGGGCACGCGGAAGGTGACGGCGCTCCCGCAGAAACTCCAGGTACGCAACCGCCGTATCGAGCTCGCGTACGGGGAGGGCGGCCGCGAGCTCGAGCAGACGACTCCTAAGAGCTTCCGCCGCGGCCGCACGCGAGCGCCGGTCGGGACGCTCGGCCTCCTCGCGGTTGGCCGCGGCCTTGACCTCGTCGGCTGTAGGAACGTGCCATTGCGTGCGCTCGACAGGCTCGATGCCGTGCGCTTCCAACCAAGCCGCCATGCATGTCCGCAGACGCTCGGAGCGGAAGACGAACCAGCGCTCGCGGTCGATCGGGTGACTCATCAGCACGTCCTTGAAGCGCCGGAAGGCTCCCTTGCCGTCTATCGCCTCGACCAGCTTCCTGCGCAACTCCAACTGATCGACCGTGGCGATGAATCGCTCCATCCAGCGATACTGCTCGCGGGAGGAGACGGCATCGACGCGCACGTAGCTGCTGTCGGCCAGGATGCGTCTATGCATTGCGGGATCGGCGACCCCGTCGACGATGCGCACGACTTCGCCCGTCGCCAAGTGCAGGTAACTGTGCACTTCGGGGGCGTTGTTTTCGAAGGCGTCCTCCAGCGCCTCCCACGCAATAGGTACTTGGTTCTTGCCCGCCGGCTTGTGTTTGTTGGAAGACTCGCTCATGGTGTCGTTGTTCGACTCCTCGCGCGGCTGACCGCTTCTCGCCACTTGCGTCTGTTGCGGTCGCGTTGCTCCGGTGCTTGTCGCGGCACGAAGGTGCGCTCGATTCGGTGAACCTCGGCGATCGCGTCAGGGTCGGAAAAGACGCCCACGGCCAAGCCCGCAAGGTAAGCAGCACCGAGGGCTGTCGTCTCGACACACAGGGGACGGTCGATCGGTAGGTTGGAAAGGTCCGCTTGCAACTGCATCAACAGATCATTCTGGGAGGCTCCGCCATCCACGCGCAAGCGGGCAAGGGGCCTGGTTGCGTCCTGGGTCATGGCCTGCGCCAAATCGTCGATTTGGAAGGCAATGCCCTCGAGGGCAGCACGAGCGATGTGGGCAGCGGAAGTGTCGCGGGTGATTCCTGACAGCAAGCCTCGAGCCAGCGGATCCCAGTAGGGGGCTCCAAGTCCAGCCAGAGCGGGGACAAAAACAACCTCGCCGCTCGACTCGACCTGGGAAGCCAGCGCCTCCACGTCGGCTGCTGCATGGATCAGCTTCAGCCCGTCGCGCAGCCACTGCACCGCGGCCCCGGCGATGAAGGCACTGCCCTCGAGCGCATACGTGGTCTCTTTCCCGAGACGCCAAGCTACCGTGGTGATGAGACCGTGGCTGGAGCGGACGGGTTCGATACCCGTGTTGACGAGCAGAAAGGCCCCCGTTCCGTACGTGCACTTGGCGTCGCCGAGCGCGAAGCAGTTCTGACCGAACATCGCAGCTTGCTGGTCACCGGCCACGCCCGCGATGGGAATGCCATCTGCAAGCCCCGGCACCCCTCGGGTCCTGCCGTAGATCTCGGCGCAGCCACCCACGCGCGGCAGCACCGCTGGGGGTATTCGCAGCGCTGCAGCCAGCTCGGGGTCCCAGCAGTGGCGCCTTAGATCGTAGAGCAGCGTCCGTGAGGCATTGGTCGCGTCGGTGGCGTGCGCGGCTCCGGCCGTGAGCCGGTGTAGCAGGAAGCTATCGATGGTCCCGAAAGCCAGCTCGCCCGAGTCGGCTCGCGAGCGAGCCCCTTCTACGTTGTCCAGCAGCCATTCCAGCTTCGTTCCACTAAAATAGGGATCGAAAACCAACCCGGTACGCTCGCGGAACATCGGTTCGAGCCCGGCATCCCTCAATTCCGCACAGCGCGCCGCTGTACGCCGGTCTTGCCACACGATCGCGTTGTAGGCTGCCTTGCCCGTACCGCGGTCCCACAGCAGCGTGGTCTCACGCTGGTTGGTGATGCCAACGGCAGCGCAGTCTCCGGGCGCAATGCTTGCCGCCCGAAGCGCCTCGCCGAGCGCATCGGTCACACTCGCCCAGATGTCTTCGGGGTCGTGCTCGACCCAACCCGGCTGCGGGAAACGCTGGGTGAACTCCCGGGTTGCCCTGCCGAGGATCTCGGCCTGTTCGGACAGCACGAGCACAGTCGAACCCGTGGTACCCTGGTCGATAGCTATGAGGAAACCCGCCATGCCCTTCACGACGGTAAAGCAAAGCTCGTGCCGTGACCAGCCCTAAGGACCCGCCACACCACAACCTGCCCGTCTTGCAGGCTCCAAACGCCACCGTCCGTGTTGCACCTCCGCAAGAATGCCCGCGGCTAGTCGTCGCGCCTTGCCAGCGACTCCCGGCCCAACCCTCCTCCTACAAATGCCCACCTCTGCGGCAGCTCGTCTCGATCGGTTCAGGAGTCAGGTTGCTGCCGGTGCTCCGTCGGTCCAGCAAGCCTGGCCCGGTACCACTCGATGGTTCGCTTGAGGCCCTCTTCCAGGTCGGTCTTGGCCCGGAATCCGAGCAGGCTCTCGGCCTTGCGCACGTCCGGGATGCGTAACTCCACGTCCGGGTGATCCCAACGGACGAACTGGATCGTGGAGCTGCTCTCCGCAAGCTGGGCTATGAGTCGTGCGAGCTGGTAGATCGTCACCGTGCTCCTGGGGTTGCCCATATTGAAGGCTTCGCCGATCGCCTCCTGTCGCTCCAGCGCCAGAACGATGCCGTGCACGATGTCGTCGATGTAGCACCACGAACGAATCTGGTCGCCCTCGTTGTGAATGCTGAGAGGCGCGTTGCGCAGCGCGCACGTGACAAAGGCATGCACCGCTCCCTCGCCCACCTGGCCAGGACCGTAGATGTTGAACGGCCGGATGGAGCAGGTTGGCAGCCCGTGGCGCTTCCAATAGTTGTGGGCGAGGTGTTCGGTCGCCAATTTGGATACCGCATAGGTCCAGCGCGCCTGCCCAACCGCACCCAGACTCGTTACATCGGCTTCACGCACCCGGAACGCGTACGATCCAAACACCTCACTCGTAGAAAAATCGACGAAGCGCTTTACCCGCCCGGCCTTGTGTGCAGCGCGCAGCGCATTGAGCGTGCCCTCCAAGGAAACCTCCATCGTCACCACGGGTTCGCGCAGCACGGTGTCTACGCCCGCGATCGACGCCATGTGAATCACGTAGTCGACGCCGCGCATCGCCTGCTCCAACGCGGCACTGTCGCGCACGTCCGCCACGACGAGCTGCACATTGGGGTGGTTTTCGAGACCGCTTTCGCTCAGTGCGTTGCGCCGCAGGTTGTCGAAGACCCGCACGTGGTTGCTTTCGACGAGCTCGCGACAAAGGGCCGTGCCTATGAAGCCCGCGCCACCCGTAATCAGCATGGTAGCTCCCTCGATCACGCGTCAAGCATACCACTGCCGCGGCTCGTTGACCTTGCGTTTGCGCCTGCCGCCCCCATACTGGCGCCCAACATGGGCAGAGCGAAGACAGCGATCACACCCACCCGTACAGAGAACTACCCGGAATGGTACCAGCAGGTCGTGCGCGCGGCTGATCTCGCGGAAACCAGCCCCGTACGTGGCTGCATGGTGATCAAGCCCTGGGGTTACGCACTGTGGGAGAACATGCAGCGTCGCCTCGACGCCATGTTCAAGGAGACGGGTCACAAGAACGCCTATTTTCCGCTCTTCATCCCGCTGTCGTTCCTCGAAAAGGAAGCACAGCACGTACAGGGCTTCGCCAAGGAATGCGCTGTCGTGACCCATCATCGGCTCGAAGCGGGTCCCGATGGCACGTTGATTCCGTCACCCAGCGCGCGGCTGCAGGAACCTCTGGTGGTTCGGCCCACGAGCGAGACGATCATCGGAGCGGCGTTCGCCAAATGGGTAGAGTCCTATCGGGATCTTCCGTTGCTCATCAACCAGTGGGCCAACGTGGTGCGCTGGGAGATGCGCACCCGCATGTTCCTGCGCACCACCGAGTTTCTCTGGCAGGAGGGACACACCGCTCACGCAACCCGTGAGGAGGCGTGCGAGGAAACGCAACGCATGCTCCACGTGTACGCTGAGTTCGCCGAGCGTGACATGGCGATGCCTGTCGTAAAGGGTGCCAAATCCGAGCGTGAGCGGTTTCCGGGCGCCGTGCAAACGTACGCGATCGAAGCGATGATGCAGGACCGCAAGGCGTTGCAAGCAGGGACTTCACACTTTCTCGGGCAGAACTTCGCGAGAGCTTCCGACATCAAGTTCCTCGATCGTGAAGGCGCCTTACACCATGCCTGGACGACCTCATGGGGCGCGACCACGCGCCTGGTCGGCGGGCTGGTGATGACCCACGCGGACGACGATGGGCTCGTGCTGCCACCGCGACTCGCTCCTTCCCACGTGGTAATCCTGCCGATCACGATCAGGGCGGACGACCCTCAAGCCGTCATGAATCACTGTTGGTCGCTCAGGGATCAACTGCGATCGCTCACGTACGGCGACCGCCACATCGAGGTGGATCTCGACGATCGGGACCTGCGTGGCGGCGACAAGGTCTGGTCTTGGATCAAGAAGGGGATCCCCATCCGTCTGGAGGTCGGCCCGCGAGAGGCTTCCCAGGACGCTGCATCCCTGAGCCGTCGCGATCGATCCCCCAAAGAGCGCCGGCTAGTATCGCGCAGCGAGCTAGCGGCGACGCTGCCGTCGCTGCTGCAGCAGGTCCAAGACGGCATGCTCGAGCGTGCCAAGCGTTTTAGGCAGCAGCATACGTGCGTAATCGACAAGAGGCAGGACTTCGCCGACTTCTACTGCACCCAAGGCGGCGAGCAGAACGCGCCCTCGTCACCCCACGGCGGCTTTGCGCTCACCCACTGGTCCGGTGACCGTGTGGTAGAGGAAGAACTGAACCGGGAACTTTCGGTGAGCCTGCGTTGCATCCCCTTGCCGGGACAACTGGCACAGGCTGACGGTCCGGGGCGCTGTCCTTTCAGTGGCAAGCCGAGCAAGCAACGCGTGGTCTGGGCCAGAGCCTACTAGGAACTAGGCTAGCGCCTGGGGCCGGTGGCCGTGAGGGTGAAAGGAATGGTGCCAAGCACCGCCACGGTTACCATGCCATCGAGGGTGAGGGTCAACTGACCGTTGTTTACGGATCCCGTTCCCATCCCGCTGGCGGTGGCGCTGGCGCTGCTCACCGTGATGTCGCAACTGAAGCTTGGGATCTCGAAGCGGCTGCCGTCGGTGATGTTGGCACCCAACGGGCAGGTCTCGCGCATGATCACCAGGTCGGTTGTGGTGCCCTCGTTGATCGTGAGCGTTTCCATCGTTTGCTGGGGCATGGAAACGCCCAGCAGCGTGACGGTTAGGGCCACGTTGACGTCGTAGGTTCCCACGAAGTCGTCCGCGTTCGAGCCTCCGCAACCAGGGATCAGCAACAAAGCCAGCGCCCAGGCCGCAACTATCCGCTTGCCCATATTGCCCATATTGCCCATATCCGTTGTCTCCAGCTAGTCGACGTCATCTAGTCCTCGACCCGAACCAGGCTGCCCGCGGGTAGGTTCTTCACAAACCGAGCGAGCACACGCGAGACAGCGATTGGGTCGGTTCCGTCGAACGTCACTTTGAGGTTGTAGTCCTTGGCCTGCCACTTCACGTAGCTTCCAATGGCCACGTCCGGGTGGCTCTGCGCGAGTTGCTGCATGCAGTCGGCGACCTCGCCTTCATCGCATAGCGCATACACAGCGCGGGTTATGAATCCATGGGGCTGGCGCAGGTGGATCTTCAAGGCGTCGAGCTTCATGCTGAAGATCTCCGGCACTCCCGGAAGGACGAACAGACTGCCCAGGGCGATCACCGGCCAGCGCAGCTTCGGGCCAAACACCAACGTCGTTCCTTGGGGAACGTGTGCCATGCGCATGTGGTTGGGGTTGCAGCGCGCGCCGTAGATCGTGCGTACGTGCTGGGCGAGTTCCTCGTGCAAGATCAGGGGGCGGTTCAAAGCCTGCGCCACAGCCGGCAGCGTAAGGTCATCGTGCGTCGGACCCACTCCACCACTCGTAAAGACGTAGTCGTAGCGCCCGCAGAGCGCGCAGATGTCGGCGGCGATCTCTTCCTGCACGTCAGGGCTTACCACCGCTCGTCTCAAACGTATTCCGAGGGCGAACAACTCGCCAGCGAGACGACTCAAATTGCGCTCTCGGACCTTGCCGCTGAGGATTTCATCGCCGACGATCAGGGCTGCAGCCGTGGGCGCCATGGGGCGGGATCATACGCTCTTGGCCCGGCTTAGTCACCGGCGCTCCCGCTGGCTTATATAGAGCGCGACGGCTGCGGCAACGGCTGCATTCAGTGCCCCGAGGGGGCCCGAGAGCTCGATCCGACAGAGCAGGTCGCAGCGTTGTCGCACCAAGCGCCGCATGCCGTGGCCTTCCGCTCCCACGACCAAGACCCGACCTTCCAGCGGATATTCGGCAGACTCGAGGTCCTGCGTCGCATCAGGGTCGAGGCCCAAGACCTGCATGCCGCGTTCGCGCAGCTCGGTCAGGGTACGCGCCAGGTTGGTTACACGTGCGATCTTGGCGTGCTCTGTTGCGCCCGCTGAGCTGCGCACGACGACCGGTGTCACGGGGGAGGATCGGTCGCGCAACGTGATCAGGCCGTCGGCTCCGAACGCCACTGCACTGCGCACGATCGCCCCGAAGTTGTGCGGATCGCTAACCTGATCCAAAGCGACCAATAGGGGTCTTGCAGGAAGCTCCGACAGCAGTTCTGAGAGGTTGCGGTAGGGGTAGTCGCCGCCGAGTGCGATCAGGCCCTGGTGGTTCAGCCCGCGGGCTAGCGTGTCGAGTCGTAGTCTCGGGACGCTCTGGACTCGGACTCCCTGCCTCTGCGCTTGCGAGCACAGAGCCCGTGCTCTGCCGCTCGCATGCTCTGCGGCGTACACGACGCTGATTCTATCCGGCTGCGTGCGCAAGGCTTCCGTGACCGCACGCGCACCCACCAGCAAGCGTTTCATCGGTTGGTCTCACGCTCCCTATAGGCTTCGTCCATCTCGTTGCGTATGGTCGCGGCGACCCCCACGGGATCCGCCGCCTCGCGTAGAGGCCGCCCCACGACGAGCAGGTCGGCGCCGCAAAGGACAGCCTCTCGCGGACGGGCCGCTCGCTTCTGGTCGTCCCTGTCGACGTGCCCGAGCCGGATGCCCGGAGTTACGAGCAGTCCGCCGGGACCTACAAGCTCGCGCAGCAGCGCACACTCGCGGGGCGAGGTGATGAAGCCCGTGACGCCGCAGCCGATGGCAAGCTCCGCCCTACGCTTCATGAGCGCCAGCGGATCATCGAGGACGCCTATGGCACGCAAGTCCTGGGTATCTAGACTCGTTAGCACACCGACGGCAAGCAGCCGGGTTGGGGCGTGTTGCGCTGCTGCCTGGGCCTGTCTCAGAGCCTCGGCTCCGCTCGCACTATGAAGCGTCAGATACGAGACACCCATGGCTGCTGCCGCCTGCGTTCCGCGTGCGACCGTGGCAGGGATATCGTGAAGCTTCAGATCGAGAAAGCAAGAAGCCCCGGCGTCGTGTACGACGTGTACCGCGTCGGGCCCTGCGCGCGTGAAGAGCTCGAGTCCCACCTTGAAAACGTCGACCGCGGATCGCAACCGTGCAACCCACTGCCGCGCTTCGGTCAGCGAGCCTACGTCGAGCGGGAAGGCGAGGCCGGGGTTGGACGACATCTCCGCCGCCGCGGTCCCTAGAACACGTCGAGGCCCTTCAGCGGATCGTCGTCCCCACGCACCACTGGCTCTTTTTTGACCGCCTTGGTCTTGCGCTCTGCTCGCCGAGCACGGTCACGGCGTTTGACCGCACGCCGGCTCCTGCGCTTGCGCTTGCTCTCTTGGACCTTGGCCACGGCCACCTTGCTGGCCTCTGCCTTGCTTGCTTCGGCCGCGATTCGAGCCGCGCGCGACTCTGCTACGGCACGTGCCTTCTCTTGCTCTTCGGCCACCCGCCGCAGCTCTTCGAGCTCCCGTTGCTTTTCGGCCAGGGCGACCGCCGCGAGCTCACGCTGCTTGCGGGCTTGCTCGGCGCGCTGCGCCGCCAGACGCTCGGCGGTCGCCTTCTCGCGCGCAAGTCGCTCCTGCTGCGGCTTGTACCAACCGAAATAGCCGAACGCGCCTCCTCCTGCCAGCAGCAAGAAGAGCAGGGTGAGCAGCGCGGGGTGGATGCTGCTGCGCCGTTTCGCCTCGATGGCTTTCATCTGGCGCTCGTGCGCCAGCAACGCCTGTTGCTCTTGGAGGCGAGCCTGCTGTTCGGCCTCGAGCCGCGTGCGCAGCTCGGCCTCCTGGCGCGCGCGTTCGCGTTGCTCCACTTCCTCTACGGCCTTCCGTTCGGCGGCTTGCCGGGCCTCCTCGGCCGCGCGTTCCTGCGCCTCCTTTTCTGCTCGAATGCGAGCGGCCTCCTCCTCCCTTCGCCTGGCTTCTTCATCGAGCTGCCTCTGCTGCTCAACTTCCTCGGATTTGATACGGTCTTCCTCTATGTTCATCAACTCGCGCAGGTTGAACAGAACCGAGGATTCGTTTTGCTGCTGGCTCATCCGTTTTGCTTTCCGAAACGACGAAGGTGATGTCGATTGTACCGCTGCGGCCGGGCGCCAAAAGACGCGATGCTCCTCAAGGCGCCCTGCACGGCGTTGGAGTCTGTCAAAAATACCACAGTGTAGCAAGCGCACACCGGAAGTGTCAATCTGACACGCCAAGCCCTCGGGTGGAAACCCCCCTGTTTTCAGGGGGTTGCCCCGCCTGCTCGCTCTTTGCCAAGGCGCCGGTTCAAATAACCTCGCCACTTCGATTTCGACCCATCCATCCCGTCCGGCCGTGTTGCGCCGCCTTCGAATACAGGGAGTATTCGCACGACGGCGCGCCTTACTGGCCGGGCGCCTCAAAACCGACCTCGCATGTTATTTTGGCCCGGCGCCCAAGGGCTCTGATCCGGGTTAGGGCTGGGTGGTAAGGTAGCTTGGTATGGCGATCACGGTGAAGGCTCACATCACGGGCACGGTCTGGAAGATCGCGAAGCGGGTCGGGGATACGGTAGCCAAGGGTGAGGCGATCGTGGTGCTCGAATCGATGAAGATGGAGCTTCCCGTGGAGGCGCCAATCGCCGGCCGCCTGAGCGAGCTGAAATGCAGCGAAGGCGATGCCGTGGAGGAAGGAGCCGAGCTGGCCATCGTGGAATGAGCTGCGCAGGTAGGTGCTGGTTATGCCTTGGACAGCACGCGATACCTTCTCAGTGCCCAAAGCAGACCCCCGCCCAGCACCAGGTTCAGGCTCAGCAGCAGCCCCAGCGTCGCCTTGAGGGCTGGCGCAGAGTCCTTCGCGACCGTCACCGGTCCGATCTGGCTCCACTGTCGCGGCGCCGGTGGCCGCGACGTGGCAGGCACGCGAACGACAGTCACATTGGAGGCGGGTAGGTCTTGTACCGCCCCGGAAATGAGTGCCTGAATGTGCGAGTCGCTGGGTAGAAGTGCGTCCTTGGTGTGCTTTATCAGCACCGAGGCGCGAGGCTGGCTCGGCGGCTCCTTGAGGCTGGAAGGGCGGTTGAAGTCGACGGAGCGCGCCGCGGGCAGCGCGATGTGCACCCTCGCTCTCACCAGGCCGTCGACCGCTTCGAGGGAGCGCGCGAGCTCTCCGCCAAGCGCTGCCAGCAGCCTCACCTGCTCCTCGCTGGAGCTGGGAACCAAGCGTCCCGAGCGCAGGAACTCGCTGAAGCCCGGTTGAGCCGTGCGCGGCAAGTGAGACTCGGCCAGCACGGCGAGTCCCTCGTCCATTTGGGCCGGCGGCAGCTCGATACGAAACCGCGGCTGTCCGCCAGGGCTGCTTTCCCCCACCTTGGAGGCCGTGAGGCCGCGATCGCGCAGCGCCAACAGGGCCTCGTTTGCGTTCTCCTCCGTAAGATCCCCGTGGAGCGTAGTGCTGCAGCCCGAGCCGCAAGCTTGGGTCAACAAGGCCACCAGGACTGGATATCGCAGGCTGGCAGCGCGTGCGACCGGCAGGCTCGGTTCGAAACGGCGCCTCATGCGGGCCAGTCGTGCCGCACTACTTCGGTTCAGTCAATGCAGCTGCGGTTCGGTTAATCCACATCGAAAGCATAACGGGCGCCCATCCGCGCCGCAGGAAAGGTCGGGAACTGGACCTTGCGCACCTTGGCGGCCACGCAGCCCTTGAAGCTCGAGCTGCCCTTGCCCCTCACCGATACCCCTTGCACTGCCCCGGTTCCCAGAACGGCCATATCGATGGTCACCGTCGCCAGTCGACCGCCGCGGCGAAGTTCCTTGCCGACGCAGCCAAACAGCGAGTTGAGGCGCCGATCCATCACGGTTTGGATGGTAGCGCGGGGCAGCTGGCGCTCCCCGCCGCTCTTGACTACGTCGAGCCGCACGGGCTGCATCATGGCCTGTTCGTAGGACAGGCCGCCGGCGTTTGCCAGGGCGGATGGACTCCCCTTGGCAGAGGAGCGCCTCGAATTCTTGCGGCTTGCGGAGCGCTTCGACCGGGATCCGGACCGTGGCAGAATACCCGCCTTGCTTCTCACTTTGACCTGGCCGCTTTCGTACAGTGCTGCAAGATCGGCCGCCGCCATACGCTGCCCCGGTTTGTCGTCGGGTCGGGACGCGAAATAGCCCAGGATGCCCAGCGCCAGCGCGCCTGCGGCTCCGGCCAAGACGAGGTACTTCGCGGTGTTCGTGCGACGCTCCGCCTTCTGCGATCGTTCGATCGCCCGCTGCTCGCTGGCTTTCTTTCGACGGAACTCGTACTGCGCGACGAACTCGCCGAAGTCCTTGAACTCCGCCAAGCTCTTGCGCTCGCGGGTGTCCATGTTCAACAGCCCGTGTTCCGCCAGCGCATCGCCGCTCAGAATCAGGTCCACGAGCTCGCGGCCCGAGAAGGGGCCGTGGTCGACGCCATCCTTGGCCAGCATCCAACGCGTCGCGTCGTTACGTTCGATGGTGGCGAGCGCTGTGGCAAGAGCCGTCTCGGCGGATTCCGCCGGCCGCTTGGCCGCGCGCGAGCCTGCCGGAGCGCCGGCTCTTCCGTTGGCGCGTCGAGCCGCCTCCGTGCGGCCTTGCGGCCCAGGCGGTTTGCTGTCGATGACCATGGGCGCAGGAGGGCGGGACTCCATGCGCACGTCGATCTCGATCTCGGCTCCAAGGCCTTCGCCGCTTTGCACGCTAGCCAAGGCCAAGGGACGCAGCGCTTCGGCGATATCGCTCACTGCGGAAAAGCGGCGCGCAGGCTCGGGTTCAAGGCATCGGGCCAACACAGACTCGAGCTCCTCGCCAAGTGCCGGGTGCGCCTCGGAGAGCCGCTGGGTAGGTTCAGCAGGCGCGCGTCCGGTGAGCAGAACGTGCAACAGCGCGCCGGCCCCGAACACGTCACTGCGGGCGTCTACGGGTCCTCCCTCCCGGATTTCTGGTGCCAGGAACTTCTGCTCCGCCGGATCGAGGGACTTCCAGGCACCGAGCTCGGCCGCAGCTAGTGACACCCCGAATTCATCAATCCTGATACGACCGGACGCAGAGACCCATACCACGGCCGGCCGCAGCAGACCGTGGCACGTGGTCGCGTGGGCGTAGGACAGCGCTCGGCAGACGTGAGCCAACACGTTGTAGGCGCCCCGCGCGGATAACTTTCGATCGCCATGGCGCCGAACACGCACAAAGTCCAACAGCGAGGACCCGTCAGGCCACTCGGATGCCAAGAAGGGCCCCCGCTCCGCTTCGACGATGATGCCATGCGTCCGCAGGATGTTGCGCTGTTCGAGGCCTACGGCTGCCTCGACCCGCTGTTCGACGTGCTTGACCGCGTCGGCGCTGCCGGCGAGGGCGCCGCCGAGCTGTCTTATGGCCAATGCACCGCCGGTTGCGACGTCGCGCGCACGCAGCACCGCGCCCCAGGGTCCGCTTCCATGATGGGCTTGAATCTCGAAGCGCCCGCCGACCAGGCGACTGATCTGAGCTTGTGGGGGGTCGGGGCTCGTCTGGGCACTCACGGCGAGTTCCTATCGATCTCCGGGCTACGATCGGCGCTCTTAAGGTACGAGCGCAACCCTGCGTCTTCAAGGATGGACGAAACGTGGTTTGTCTGCCGCGTTTCAGCGAACTGTGGTCGCTTGTGTACCCGCACTCCGCTCCAGGGTGATCGTTGTCGTGATGGTTCGTGGTGCCCGTGCCACCGGGGCCTTGAAGCGAACGGACTCGAGTTTGCGGCGAATACAACGCAGCGTTTCCGAGGGCACGCTGGAGGAGGCATGGGCGCGTGTCACTCTACCGCTGCTCGTGACATGCACCTGCAACCTCAGCACGATCTGCTGGGGCAAGCCTGCTCCGACCGTCCGAGGCAGACAACCCGACGGATCACCGATAGCGGATCGCAGCTCGGCGGGATAGTTCCGTGCCACGCTCGGCCGTCGCGTGGCTCGCTGGCCCTGCTGAGCCCCCGACTCGGAGGATCCGGCTGGTGTCGCAGGCTGGTCGGCCGGCAAACCAGGACGAGCGAGGGGTTGGGAGCGAGCCGGTCTCACCCCCCGTTGCTTCTGGTCGAGCTTCAGAGCGGAATTCGGCTTCGCCCTGGCGGCGGCGGGGAGTTGTTTTGTTGCGCGGCCCAGGCCCCTGCCGGTTGGCTGGGTGGTGTGGTCGTCGCCGCGACAGCCGAACGCGAGCTGCATCAGCACACCCGACATGGCGGCAATCGCGCAACGATGGCGGCCAGGCGGGACAACCGCGCGCCCGATCACGTCATGCCCCCGCCACTACTGCATTCAAGGGCTTGTCGTGCAGCGATTGACCCTCAAGCTTGCGCAGGATGCTTTCGGCTTGGGCCTGCGGAACGCTGACCCGCGTGTAGCGATCGCGAATGCGAATCCTACCCATGCGGGCTCGAGTCAGCCCGCAGCGGTCTCGTAGAAGCTGGGTGACCTCTCGCACGCGCACGCCGTCGAGCCGGCCGAGCTCGAGCTGAAGCGTTGCCCACGCTTGCGCCAGCTCGCCTTGGTCCTTGTCATCGCTCTGGCTCGCCCGGGCGTGCTTGGCAGTGGAACTCGGCTTTTGCGGGCTTGGTTTTTGAGCGCTCTTGCCGGCGACGTCACGTGCTTGGCGTGCAGGTTGCTTCGGTCTCGACCTCTGGGGCCCGGATCGCTGAGCTTCGGGTCGCTCGGCTCGCGCATCGCTCGTTGGATGCTGCGGTGCATCTTCGTGAGGGCGTTCGGGGGATCGGGCACGACGCGCAGACGCCATTTCGGCGTCCAGATCGGAGCTCTTGCTCGCGCCGAGGAACGTGCTCACAAGTCCCGCAACGATCCTCTCCGCGTCGACATGCGTCAGCAGGCGGCGCGCAACGGCGACGTCCATCGGGGCCGGCGTTCCCTGGAATGCCTCTCGGAGCCAGTCCAGGCGATCGACCTCCTGTCGGGTTCGTAGCTCGGTTTGGGTCGGCAGCGAGCGCTCGGCGGGGAAGATCTTGTACTGCAGCCGCAGGTAGTAGAGGCTGCCGAGCTCTCGGGGGCTAACCAGCGACAGCGCTGTACCGGTACGTCCCGCCCTTCCTGTGCGTCCCGTGCGGTGGACGTACTGCGCAGCCGACTCGGGGAACGTGTAGTTGATTACATGTGTCAAGTGGGAGATATCGATTCCCCGCGCGGCTACATCCGTGGCGACCAGATAGCGAAGCTTACCCTCACGTGTTTTGCCCATGAGCCGTTCGCGATCCTTTTGGGGCAGATCGCCGTTGAGCCAGTCCGCATTGAAGCCAGCCGCCTGCAAGTCGGCCGCCACGCGTTCCGTTTCGCTGCGCTGATTACAGAAGATGAGCGCGCTTTCCGGATCGTCCAGTTCCAGGATGCGAACCAGATCGCGGGTACGATCCTTGCCGGGGACCATGAAGGCGTAGTGTGCGATCTTCGCCGCTGCGACCGCGTCGCTCGAAAGCCCGATGAATTCGGGCTCGTGCATGTGCCGTTGTGCGATTCGCCGCACATCATCGTCCACGGTAGCCGAAAAGCACATGGTCTGGCGCTTGGGTGGTAGTCGCTCCAGGATCGCACCGAGCTCGCGGGCGAAGCCCATGGAGAGCATCTCGTCCACTTCGTCCAGAACCAGCACTCGGAGCCCCGAAACGTCGAGCGTGCCGCGCCTGAGGTGATCGAGCACGCGGCCCGGGGTCCCACACACGATTTGTGTCCCCTTCCTGAGCTGATCTATTTGCGGCTGCATGGCGGCCCCGCCGTAGATCGCCGACACACCGATGCCAAGGTGCTGGCTGAGCCGGTTGAGCTCGTCGGCGTTCTGCAAAGCGAGCTCGCGAGTCGGCACCAGGATCAGCGCTTGGCTCTGTGCAGCATCGCTCACGAGCCGATCGACCAGCGGAAGCCCGAAGGCCGCGGTCTTTCCTGTCCCGGTTTGGGACTGCACGATGATGTCGCGGCCTTGTGCGGCCGGCCCGTAGGTTGCGGACTGTACCGAAGTAGGTTCCGCGTAGCCCATCTCGTCGAGGGCTCGACGAACCTGGCTGCTCAGTGGCAGTGCATCGAAGCCAAGGCTTTCCGCAGGTGCTGCCGCTTCGGTTACCGATTGTTGGGTGTCGTTCATGGAGGCCGTCTAGAGAGGGATTGGTCGTGCGGCGCCTTTTGGACCGCTGTCCGAATACGTCGCAGCACCGGATCTTGCTGCTGCTTGAAACCTTCCAGCATGCGCACGGTGATCAGCCGCAGCTCGGCCAGATCGCGCTGGGCTTGCTTCAGGGTCGGGCAGCGGCGAGCAAGCTCCACCTTCCTGGTGTCCCATTTGGCAAGCCAGGCGTCGAGCGGCTCCCGCGACAGGGCATCGGAGATGAAGCCTCCAGCGCGCCCAAGCAGCTCCGCCTGAAGTGCCGAGATCTCTCGGCCGCACCAGCCGGTTGCGAGGGGATCGTGGGGCACGGAGGCCGCTGGCGATGGGAATACCTGCCTGGAGATCGACAGCGCCCCCGCTCCGATGACGAACACGGTGACGATCCAGAACACGCCGACGCCAACCGTCCGGCCGATGGCCTCGGCCGACCCGGATTGGCGATGCGGCGACCCGCTGGCGGCTGCCGGTTCGGCGTTGTGATCGGGCTTCCGTGCGGTCACGTAGCCAAGCGCTCCTCCACTCATCGGCGGCACGCGAAGTACGTGATCCCGGAGCCTTCGCCGTTGTACCGAGGGGTCGTAGCTCGGTCAAGTCGTGCTTCCGCCGGCGAGCTTGTACCCCAGGCCATACACCGTGAGGATGTAGCGGGGTCGATCCTGGTTTGGCTCGATCTTCTTGCGCAGCTTGACCACCACGTTATCCACCGTGCGGTTCGAAGGATTCGCCTGCAACCCCCAGATCTTGTCGAGAATCTCATCCCGCGAGACCGGGCAGCCGCGGTGCTCGTGCAGCAGCTTCAGCAGTCCCGCTTCGTAAAAGGACAGGGTGACGGTCGCGCGTCCTCGGGTCAGCGTGTGGGCCCCCGGGTCGACCAGGGCCTCGCCCACTTGAAACGGCTGCTGCGTGTTATCCTGCAGCGAGGCGCGGCGGAACATCGCACGCA